>SKRJ01000267.1 GCA_007118555.1 Anaerolineae bacterium
ATCCGTGATGTGGCTCGGGCCGCCAAAAAGAGCGGCCAGCCGATTCTGCACCATGAGAGCGAGACCGAGCACATGTATTGCGTTGCCGATGGGGAGAACATGTACATCTACAGCTTGCCCAAACAGTCTGAGGAGCCGTAGAGGGGGCCGCCGCGTGGCAAATCTCACGCGTCGCGCACATGCTTTGAGCCCGCGAGCCGACAGCGGGCCTCAGCCCGTCGCCAACACCTTGCGCGGGCGCCACAGACCGGGCCCCTCGCCGGGCACGAGCACCGCGATCAGCCTTTGCGCCGCATCATAGGCACACAGGATCTCGCCAGAGACCGGCTCCGCCACGGCGATGCTGCGCCCGTGGCCCAGATCCTGCGCCTGCTCCTCGCTTACGGTTACCGCGGGCAGATGCCGCAGCGCGTCGTGCGGCTCGATCAGCCAGCGCCGCCAGCCCTCTGCCGCATCGGCCAGCGTCTCTAGCGTCACGGCCTGCTCCAGCGAGAAATGCCCGATAGCGCTGCGCACGAGGCCCGAGAGATGGGCGCCCGTACCCGCCGCCTGCCCCAGGTCATGGGCCAGCGACCGAATATAGGTGCCTGCGCTGCATTCGACCTCCAGAGAGAGATGGGGTGGCTCCCAATTGAGGATGTCCAGGCGATCGATGCGCACGGCTCGTGGCTCGCGCTCTACCGTTTGTCCGGCGCGGGCCAGGCGATAGAGGGGCTGGCCGTCGCGCTTGAGCGCCGAATACATGGGGGGCACCTGCTCGATCTCGCCGCGGAACGGCGCCAGCAATCGTTCGAGCTGCTCTCTGTTGAGGCCCGAGGCATCGCTCTCGGCGATCACACGGCCCTCGGCGTCCCATGTATCGGTCTCGATGCCAAAGGTGATCGTGGCGTGATAGACCTTGGGCAGCCCCGAGACGTACTCGACCAGACGCGTGGCCTTGCCCACGCACACCAGCAGCACGCCTGTCGCCATGGGATCCAGTGTGCCCCCATGGCCCACCTGGCGCACGCCGGCGATCCGGCGCACCCGGGCCACCACATCGTGAGAGGTCCACTGGGCGGGCTTGTCGATGTTGAGGAAACCCAGCGGTGCAGACGGCTGGGTCATGGCAGCAAGACCTGTGAGGTGCACGAGGTAGCAAGGGCCATGAGACGCTATGCCGTCTCGCCGAGGGAGACGTGGAGCGCCTCCAGGAGGCTCTCGCGCACCTCTGACAGCTTGCCCGGCACCTGGCAGCCGGCCGCCTGCGGATGGCCGCCGCCGCCAAAGGCCTGGGCCACACCCGAGACGTCGACCCCCGGCTTGGAACGCAGGCTCACATCGATGATGCCGTCATCCTGCTCGGTCAGGAGCATGGCGACCTGGGCCTCGCGCACGGTGCTGAAAAAGGTGACCAGACCGCTGCTGGCGCCGCCGCCCACACCATGCTTTCGCTGAAGCTCCAGCGAAAGCTCGGCCCACAGCACGCCCTGGTTCAGCGTGGCGCCCGACAGGGCCGCGCCCCACACAGGCAGGGTGACGGCGGCCCGACGAAAGAACACCTGCTGGTTGATCTCGGTCAGGCGCGCGCCCGCTACCATCAGGCGCTGCGCCACGGCGAGGGCGTCGGGGGTGGTGTTGCTGGTGCGAAAGCCTTGAGTATCGGTGATGACGCCGGTCAGCAGACAGGTGGCGATGGTCGGATCGAGGGGTATCTCCAGATGGTCGATCACCTCGAGCACCAGCATGGCGGTGGCAGGCACATCGGCGATCAGGTTGATGTCGCCAAAGCGGGGGTTGGTCCTGTGGTGATCGATCACGACCAGGGGGCGCTCCCCCAGATCGTGATCGACATAGTGACGCCCCATGCGACGCCGATCGCCCGTGTCCACGGCAACGATCAGCTCGTCCTCATCCTCGGGCCCCCGGCTGGTAAAGGCCTCGGCGCCCGGCAAAAAGGTCACGTCATCGGGCGGCGGATCCTGGCAGGTGACGTGGGCGCGCAGCCCCTTGGCCCGCAGCGCCCACGCCAGACCCAGCGCCGAACCAATGGCATCGCCATCGGGGTCCACATGGGCGACGATCAGGATGCGTCGGACCTGCGACAGGGCCTGGGCAAACTCATTCAGACTCGTCGGATTCAGCGTCTTGGTTGGCATCCTGTTCCTTCGCGTCCTGGTCGTGCACACCCTGGTCACGCTCAACTTGTTCGCGGGCAATCTGGTCGAAAAGCTGATCCATATGCTCGCCATACTGCCACGATCTGTCGATACGAAAGGCCAACTGCGGCGTAAACCGCCACGACAGGCGTTGCGCCAGTTCACGTCGCAGCAGCCCCTTGGCGCTCTCGAGGCCTTCCAGCCCCTCTTGCAGGGCTTCTTCGCCCTCAAAGGAGGCTACATAAACTCGAGCGAAACGACGATCCTGAGTCAACTCGACCTCGGTCACCGTGAGGGCCGCGACCCGGGGGTCGCGCACCCTCTCACGCAGCAGCAGGGTCAGTTGCTGCTGGATAAAGCTCTCTGCTCGTTCTTTGCGATGTAGCATGATCTATTCCATATCCGCAGACCGAGGCCGGCTCTATCGAACCTGCTCTCGGGTGTAAAACTCAATGATGTCGTCCTCTTGGATGTCAGACGCACCATCGACTCCGATGCCGCACTCGAGGCCGGTATTGACCTCACGCACGTCCTCGGTGAACCGCTTGAGCGACGAGATACGCCCCTGATGGATGACCTCGCCGTCGCGCACGATGCGCCCGGTGGCGTTACGCAGGCCTTTACCTTCGATGATCTGCGAGCCGGCGATCACGCCCACGCGCGAGATGCGGAACACCTGTCGCACGATGGCCTTGCCCTGCAGGACATCCTCAAACACCGGCTCTAGCATGCCGGTGAGAGCCTTTTCCACGTCCTCGATCACACGATAGATGATGTTGTAGCGGCGAATGCTCACGCCCTCGTTCTCGGCCAGGCGCTCGGCCGCCGGATCGATGCCGACGTTAAAGGCAATGATGATGGCACCTGCTGCCACGGCCAGGTTGACGTCGGACTCGCCTACGTTGCCCACGCCCTCGTGCACAAAGTGCACCGACAGGCCCTCGACCTCGATCTGCTCCAGCGAGCTCTTGATCGGCTCGATACTGCCCTGCACGTCGGCCTTGAGCACAAGATTGAGCGTCTGCACCTGGCCGGCCTGCGCCTGGGCATAGATCTCTTCCAGCGTCATGGCAGGCGTCGATGCAGGACCCTGCTCTTGGCTCTCCTGGGCGAGTCTCTCGGCGATGTTCCGCGCGGTGCGCTCGTTCTCGACGACACGGAACGTATCACCTGCGCCTGGTATACCGCGCAAACCAATCACGACAACGGGCGTAGAAGGCTCGGCCCGGGTAATGGGCTCGTTCTTGTAGTCGAACATGGCCCGGACCTTGCCATACACCTGGCCCACAGAGAGCGCATCCCCGGTCTCGAGGGTACCCTCTTGCACAAGCAGGGTGGCGGTAGAGCCACGGGCTCGATCCATGCGCCCCTCGATCACGGTCCCCTCGGCGGATCGGCGCGGGTTGGCCTTGAGGTCGGCGATCTCGGCGACCAGAAGAATGTTCTCCATCAAGGCATCGATGTTCATCCTCTGCCGGGCCGACACCGGAACGACGATGGTTTCGCCGCCCCAATCCTCAGGCACCAGGCCCAGATCGGCGAGCTGCTGCTTGACATGATCCGGGTTGGCCGAAGGGAGATCCATCTTGTTGAGAGCCACGATAATGGGCACCTGAGCAGAGCGGGCGTGGTCGATAGCCTCGCGGGTCTGGGGCTGCACGCCATCGTCGGCCGCCACCACCAGCACGGCAATGTCCGTCACGCTGGCGCCTCGGGCGCGCATGGCGGCAAAGGCCTCGTGCCCCGGCGTATCTACAAAGGTAATCGTGCCGCCTTCCAGGTCCACCTGATAGGCGCCGATGTGCTGGGTGATGCCGCCGGCCTCGGTCGTCTGCACGCTGGCTTCGCGGATCACATCCAACAGCGAGGTCTTGCCATGGTCCACATGCCCCAAGATGGTCACCACGGGAGGCCGTGTTTTGAGGTACTTGAGCTCTTCGGGGGCATACTCACGTTGCTTTTTGGCGGCAGCCACAGGGGTAACGAGCTCTTCCTGTTCTTCGACCGTGGGCTCTTCGACGGTGGGCTCGACCACGGTATAGCCCATATCCTCGGCGATAATGGCGGCCGTATCATAGTCGATCTGCTGGTTGATGTTCGCCATCACACCGGCGTTCATCAACTCTTTGATCAGATCGATCGGGCTGCGCGACATCAGATCGGCCAACTCACGCACGGTAATGCTGGCCGGCAACTCGATTTCCTTGACCTGCGGCTCTTGATCATTGTCAGAGGCAACCGTTTCCCGGTCAGCAGCCTGGCCAGCGGAGGCGGGCCTTCCGTTGCCACGATTCGATCTATTCGTACGAGTTTGTCGTTTCATAGGACTCCTCCTTCATTCCGTCGGTTAGGACGCCGGCGCGCGTGCGCCCGCAAGGGCATAGTCTATCGATTGGTGGTCCTGGAAAGTGCAGGCAGCAGCCGGCAGAGCGCCGTGGAGTGGCCGGTCAGGTGGGATAGAGAGGAGTCGACTATGCCAGATCAGCAAGTGATCATGGTAACCCTCTCTCCCAGAGTTCTCTCGGCTATGCCTCTCTCAAGATGCTCGTACATCTCTCCATTCATCCAACCATGCTCAAGCGCAGGCAGTGGCTCACAGTTTCTGTACCACAGAGGCTTTTGCTTCACGCCTGCGAAGGTTCCTCGGCGTGTTTCCTCTCGAGTTCCTCGGCATACTCATGCAGTTGGGCCAGGTCTTGCGGTGAGGGCGTAACCCGCAGGGCACGCCCTATACGCCGCTCCTTGAGCGCCACCTGCCAACAAGCAGGATCCGCGCAGAGATAGGCCCCGCGTCCAGAGCGTTTGCCGGTCTCGTCCACCAGGACGTGACCCTCGGGGGTGCGCACAAGCCGAATCAGCGTGCGCTTTTCCCCCGTCTGGCGGCAGGCTATACAGGTTCTCTGCGGCTTTTTTCTTGCCATATCACTCCCGCAGCCCTACTCGTCGTAATCCTCGTCCCAGTCTCGGTTGCCCGAGCGCTTGTGACGCTTGCGAGCCACTACGCGCCCCAGCCGCTCGTCATACACGAATCGGCGATCTCTGCGGCGCCTGCCTCTGTCGCCTCCGCGAGACGAGTCATCATCCTCATCGTCGTCCTCGTCATAGTCCGGCAGGTCCTCTTCCAGCTCAAAGCTGAGCTCGTCAGACTCTTCCTCTGGCATCTCGCGCTCGTCGCGATCCACTTTGCTAGCCATCTCTGTCGCCAAAATCTCCTGTTCCGATTCAGGCTCTTGATCCCACGACTCGGCATCCTCTGCAACGTCAGATTCTGCGGCCTCAGCCTCTGAGGTCTCATCCTCGGCCGCAGTTTCTGCGACCGCAGTTTCTGCGACCGCATCTTCGATCGCGTCCTCAGCGTCTGCATCCTCTGCAGCCTCAACTTCTGCCTCTTCGGCGACCCCAGGTTCTTCGGCCGCACCAGCGGCCGCAGCAGCGGCCGCGGCCTCGGGCTCCGTGGCCTCAAACTCGGGCGTCTCCGCCTCTGGGGTCTCGGTCTCCAGCGCCTCGAGCTCGGCCTCTGGCTCTACGAGTTCCTCCGCCTTGAGAGTGTCCTCAGGCTCGGGCTCAGTGGCCTCTACCGCCTCGGGCTCGGACTCTTCCGCAAGCGTATGCTCATCGACGATCTCTGGCATCTCGACCGGCGCCTCGGCAGAGGTCTCTTGCTCCAGGAGATCCTCATCGTCTTCCTCTTCCAGCATGGCCGCTTCTGCCTCGGCCAACAGGGCAGCCGCGGCAAGTCGCGCCTCTTGGCGCTCGCGATCGCGCTCGGCGGCGGCCTCCATCTCGGCGGCCAGTTGCTCCGCCTCTTCGGCCGCTTCAGACTCGCTCTTGATATCGATCCGCCAGCCAGTCAGCTTGGCGGCCAGACGCGCGTTCTGTCCCTCTTTGCCGATGGCCAGAGAGAGCGCCCGGTCCGGCACAATGACCTTGGCGGCCTTTTCGTCGCGATTGAGGTATACCTCGGTCACCTTGGCCGGGCTCAGGGCGTTGGCGATAAAGACCTGCTCGTCACGCGACCATTCGACGACGTCGATCTTTTCGCCGGCCAGCTCGTTGACGATATTCTGAATGCGCACGCCGCGCATACCGACGCACGAGCCCACCGGGTCGACGCCAGACTGGAGCGCCGCGACAGCCACCTTGGAGCGGTAGCCCGGCTCGCGGGCAATCGCCTTGACCTCTACGGTGCCGTTATAGATCTCGGGCACTTCGAGCTCGAGCAGGCGCCTCAAGAGATCGGGGTGGGTGCGCGATACCGTTATCTGCGGACCGCGCGCTGTGCGCTCGACCGAGACGATATAGACGCGAATCCTCTGGCCCACACGATAATGCTCGCGAGCGATCTGCTCGCTACGGGGCAGTACCGCCTCGGCCTTGCCCAGGCTCACTCCCACCGTGCGCGTGCGCACGTCGACCTCGCGCACGATACCGTTGACGAGCTCCTCGGCGCGCTCTGCATATTCGGCATAGACTGAATCGCGCTCGGCCTCACGGATGCGCTGCGTGATCACCTGCTTGGCCGTCTGCGCGGCAATACGCCCAAAGTCCCGTGGCATGACCTCCACATCGACGAAATCGCCCAGCGCGGCCGCTGGATCGAGCAGGCGCGCTTCGGCAGGCGTGATCTCGTTGCGTTCGTCCTCGATCTCTTCCACCACTTGCTTTTTCACGTATACGCGGGCCTTGCCGGTGCGGCGGTCGAGCTCAACCTTGACGTTCTGACTGGGGCCATAGTTGCGCTTGTACGCCGAAACGAGCGCCATTTCGATTGCCTCGATGATAACATCAGGCGCGAGATTTCGATCTGCACTGAGTTGCGTGATGGCGATCTCGAACTCGCTTTTCATACTACTCCTGACCTCCCATAGCCCCCAAACCCCGTCAATAACAGAAAAAGTGGGATGAGAACGCCCACTTTGCCCATGCGCATCTTTGACAATAGTATAGCATCAAGCGGCATCTGGAGCAAATGTTTACCGTTTCCAGCACCTGCCTGGGTCAAGACCGTACAGAGAACGAAAGACGCCCCACGGGCGGGCGTCCCACTCTCGGCCAGCGATGCCTTGGGATCAGAGATGCGCCTGGAGCTTGGCCTCCAGCACGGCATGAGGCATGTACCCCGGCAGCATCTCCTGCAGTTCACCGTCGCAGAATACTGCCATCGTGGGCAGGTTCAGGACGTCGTAGCGCATGGCGAGATCGGGATAAGCCTCTACATCCACCTTGACTATGTCCAGCTGCTCGGCGTACTTTTCGTCGATACGCGCCAGGATGGGCTCCATCATCTTGCAGGGCCCACACCATTCGGCCCAAAAGTCCACCAGCACAGGCCGCTCGGCTTGTAGTACGTCGGCCTCCCAATGGTCTATTGTCGTTACCCTCACTTGCTCCTCCTGCTGGCTCTGCGATCCGACCATGCCCTAGCCGCGCTCGGAATCCAGGTCCACGGCAGCGGCTGCGTCGGATTCGGCAAAACGCAAAAAGAACCCGATCACCCGCTCCAGGCGCTCTCGCTCGGCCACGCCCGTATCTCCTCGCAAGCACTGCTCGATATGATGGGTCATTATGTGCAGGCTCACCTTGTCCAAAGCAGCGCGCACGGCCAAAAGCTGTGCGGCAATCGCCTCACAGTCACGTTCCTCTTCGATCATCCGCTGAATGCCGCGAACCTGCCCCTCGATGCGCCGCAGACGGGTAAGGCTCTGTTGGCGTTCGCTTTCGGTCGCTCTATCTGTCATGCCTGCCCTCGGTATCGTCCGAGCCTACACCTCACTCTATGGTGAGCGCAGCCAGTATAGAGCAGCCCTGGGCCAACGTCAAACCGGAACCGGCAGACAACCCCGCGCTCATCACTCTGCTGAATCGCATGGGTTGCCGCACAGACCATGGTCTGTGCCAAAAGGTCGTCTGTCCATGTTTTATGTCTATTTATACGGTAGCAAGGTATAGGTAAATGGGTATGCCGATCGAATCCAACACAAGCGAGCTTTCATGAATTTGTCGAATTTCGTCAGACTAAGCTTGACTTTATGATCTATTTACGTTATCCTTCACGCAGAGTTAATGTAGCTCTTACATTGGCTTGTGCTGGGGCTCTGTTCTACGGGGGGTAGAGATGAGAGAGCAAAAGAGACCGAGTCGCTGGTTTCTGCGAGGAATACGCATAGCAGTTGCGCTCCTCCTCATTTGGCCGGTGCTTTTGGCGGGCGCCGCCACACCTGTGCTGGCCCTTGATCCGGTGCAAACCGTATCGATGGACGGCGGCCATGTGGTTTCCTTTTATGGCGTCTACTATGATGTGGAGGCCGGCGCGTCAACCTACTTGTACTTCGTCAGGTCCGGCGCAGCCCCATCCCTGAGCCACATCAACATGGAGCTCAAGTGCCCTCCTCCCAACGAGTTTCCTTTCGTAATTCTGGATGCAGGCACCTGGGTCCATCCCAGCATGGCTGCTCTGAATGCCGGAGAGGGAGCGCCGGAGATGGCGCTGCCAGGGTTGCCCACGTTGAACTCGGGTGGGGGATCGCCAGTGCCCTCCGAGTTTCCCGCTGTTCCCACCCAAGATCCGACCACGGGTGCAACTGGGATCAAGTTCGATCAAGAACTCGCGGCGGGCGAGACACTTTACTTTTACTTTACCCTCGAAGGGGGCTTTCCCCCGGGGGCGGTGCGCATTGTCGTCAAGGCGGGCCAAACCCTGCCGGAGGCCTATATCCTTGGCCCGGGCTGTGTTGTCCCCGGCGCGGTGACGGTGTCCTCCTTTGAGGTGCTGCGCGACAATGATACGTTGCGTTTCAAGTGGACAACCGAGACCGAGATCGACAACCTGGGCTTTGATCTGTTCGCCGTCGAGCCCGATAGCAACAACTGGCTTCGCATGAACAACGGGCGCATCGCGCCGCAAGGGTTGGGCATCGAACCGCAGGATTACTACTATCAGGCGGAGCGGCCAGGGCTTGCTACAGGCGCCGGCTTTTACCTCCGCGCCTACGATCAGGATGGCACTTACGAGAGCTTTGGGCCGGTGCAAGCCATCTACAGCGCATCGGTTCCGGTGCCCATTGCGCCCGTACCACCGCCTGCACCGCCGCCCGCACCGAGGGATCGCCCGATCGTCGAACCACGCACGGATCCGGTGCTCTTGCCCGATCCGATAGAGCGTGATACGCCGGTCATTGTGCCTGTGCTGCCCATCCGAGAGCCCCTTCCGCCCATGCCCGGCCCGATAGCGCCTCGCACTCCTGGTAACCTACGGCCTGGCCCGATCGTGGGCACGCGCCTTTAACTCGACATCTACCCCCCCAAACGTGCGCCGTTTCGCTCTGCGAGGCGGCGCACGCGCCTTCCCAGGCCTGTTTCCTGCCGGCTCCTTGTGGCACCGGAAGCCTATGCCAGACCGTAGAGCCAAGTAGCGGTGGCCTATGCCCGCCCTGTTGGCTCCTGCGAAGAGGCAGTCTGATAGCCACTTTTTCGACACAGGCTGCGAGCTTTGGCGGCCCCGCCCACACGCAGTCCGAGGACTCGATGCCAGTGCGATCTGCCTACGGCTCGCCAGTCACGGATAGGCCAACTGGCGCGCGAGAAGGGTGCGGCGACGGATGGTTGCGTGAACGAACGGTACCTCGGCACGGTCCCGTTCGCAATGCAGCCCGGATTGTGCTATGTTGCGGCGATGACATTACCAGAGGAGCGGCCACGATGGAACAACGCACCACATCGACCCTGCGAATCCTGGGCATAGGTGCAGCCCTGGTCTTTGCGCTAGTACTTGTCTCGTCTTCCTTTACGATCATCGCACCGGGCCATCGTGGCGTAGTGGTCATGCTGGGACGCGTCGAGGAGACGGTGCTCGGCGAGGGCTTTCATCTGATTGTGCCTCCCATTTTGCGCCAGGCTGTCCCCATGGATGTGCGGACGAAAAAGCTCGAGGTACACGCCGAGGCGGCTTCCTCCGACCTTCAATGGATTGATGTGACGGGTGTATTGAACTATCACCTTGATCCTCGAGCCGTCAACGCGCTCTACCAGCAGGTGGGCCTCGACTATGAGAACATTATTATCGTGCCCGCCATGCAAGAGTCGATCAAGGCGGCGACGGCCCAGTTTCGTGTAGAGCGCATCTTGGTGGAACGCGAGGTCCTTAGAAACATCATCCAAGAAAACCTGGCTGCTCGCCTCGCCGCGAACGACATTATGGTTGTCCAGCTATCCTTGTCGAACATCGAGTTCTCGGACGAGTTCAACCTGGCCATCGAGCGCAAACAGGTCGCTGAACAGGCCGCACTGCAAAAACAGTACGAGCTGCAGGCCGCCGAGATTGAGGTCGACATTACGTTGGCGCTGGCGGATGGTCAACGCAAAGCGGCGGTTATCGCTGCAGAAGGGCGTGCCGAGTCGCGTAGAGTAGAGGCCGAGGCCGAAGCTCAGGCACTGCGGTTGATCGCCGAGCAGTTGCGCAACAACCCTGATCTCATCAAGTACGAGTGGGCTACACGTCTATCGCCGGGGGTGCGCACCGTGCTCTTGCCGGCGGGGCAGGACATTATTCTGGGAGCGGATACCCTGGTGGGTTCAACGGGTCCCTGAACGTACCCATGCAGCGCCCCGACAGCATCGTTGCCGAAAAGCGACGACTCCAGGCAATTGCCCGGCATGGCTGGCTGTGGTATAACATGGGTTGTTCGCGCCCTATGATTCAAGGAGTCGCGCCCCAAGATGGATACGGAAGAACGCAACTGGCTTCAGCGCAACCTGCGCTCGTTCAGCGGCAGTTCACATCCTGAGCTTGCCAAGGACATCACCTCGTACCTGCAGGTACCTCTGTATGAGCACACCACCTCTCGCTTTAGCAACGACAACCTGTATGTGCAACTCCTGGAGAGCGTACGCAGCAAGGACGTGGTCATTATCCAGTCGTTTACGCCGCCCAGCGTGAGCGACAGTGTCATCGAGCTGCTGATGATGCTCAATGCCGCCGCCAGCGCGTCGGCTCGCTCGATCCATGCGGTGATCCCCTACTTTTCCTATGCGCGTTCCGATAAAAAGGACGAGCCGAGGATCTCGATCACAGGCCGTCTGATGGCCGACCTGATCGCCACCGCCGGCGCCACCCATGTGATGACCATGACGCTGCACTCGCCCCAGGTGCACGGCTTTTTCAGTGTCCCCACCGACCACCTGACGGCGCGCCCGATTTTCGTGCAGTATTTCCGCCAGCGGGATCTTGGCAACTCGGTGGTCGTGTCGCCGGACATTGGCCACGCCAAGCGCGCCACGTCCCTGGCCCGTGCGCTGGGCATCGGCGTGGCCGCGGGCGACAAGATGCGCGTTTCAGACACCGAGGTCGTGATGAGCGGCATCATCGGCGATATCCGCGGCAAGGACATTATCGTCTTTGACGACGAGATCGCCACAGGCGGCTCGATTCTGGCCCTGGTAGAAGAACTGCGCAAGCACGATGTACGCAACATCACACTGGCCTGTACCCACGGCGTCTTTTCCGGTCCGGCCATCGAGATCATGCAGGGACTGGACGTCCACGAAATCGTGACCACCAATACGGTCCCGATCCCCGAGCACAAGCGCCTGCCCAACATGACGGTGCTCTCGGTGGGCAGCATCTTTGGCGAGGCCATCCGCTGCAACCTGATGGGTCGCTCCGTGGGCCCCCTCTTTGCCTACTGGCACGACCGCTAAGAGAGCGTCTGACGCGCCAGACCCGCAATTGCATCAAGCGCGAATGCCCCTATAATGGCTCTCTGCGCTGTAAACCAGCTAGGAGAGCCATAGATGCAATCGGCATTGATGCAAGTTGCCCTGATCGGGCTGCCCCTCTCGGGCAAGACCACCCTATGTAGTGCCATGACCGCAGGCCGCACCGAGCAGCCTGGCGGGCGTTCGGGCCGCGCCGAGATCAAGAGCGCCGTGGTAGACGTCCCCGACCCACGGGTCGCTGTCCTGGCCGACCTGTTCAACCCTCGCAAGATCACCTATGCCCAGGTGCGCTTTGACGATATCACCGGTGTGAGCCGCGGCAGCGCCGAGGCCAGCGGCTTTGACACGCGCCTGCTCGACGCCATGGGCCGCGCCGATGCCCTGCTCCAGATCATTCGCGCCTTTGACGACGATCGAGTGCCCCACCCGGAGCTGACCATCGATCCTGCCCGCGACGTCGAGATCGTGACGCTGGAGCTGATCATGAGCGATCTGGCCACGGTCGAGCGCCGGCTGGAGCGCATCGCCCAGGGCATGAAAAAGACGCGGGGTGATGCGCAGGCCAAGCTGCGGGCCGAAGAGGCCCTCATGCGCCGCCTGGCCGACGGCCTGAGCCAGGGGACCGCCATCCGCGACATGGCCCTCAGCCCCACCGAGCAGATCGCCATTCGGGGCTTTCAGTTCCTGACCGCCAAGCCGACCCTGGTGGTGCTGAATCTGGGCGAGGATGCCGAGCCGCAGACGCCCAGCGAGTGGGCGGCCCAGCAGCAAGAGGCGCTGGTGCTGGGGATTCGGGCCATGCTCGAGATGGAGATCGCCCAGCTTCCGCCCGAGGAACGGGCCCTCTATCTGGAGAGCTATGGCATCGCCGAGCCCAGCCTGAACGTCCTGGTGCGCGAGTGCTATCGCCTGCTGGGGCTCATGTCGTTCTTTACCGTGGGCGAGGACGAGGTGCGCGCCTGGACGGTGCGGCGAGGCGCCACCGCCGTCGAGGCCGCCGGCGCTATCCACACCGATCTCGCGCGGGGGTTCATCCGGGCCGAGGTGATCGGCTATGAGGAGATGCTCGCCTGCGGCAGCCTGGCCGAGGCCCGCCGCCAGGGCAAGCTGCGCCTGGAGGGCAAGGACTATGTTGTGCAGGACGGCGATGTGCTGAGCATCCGGTTCAACGTCTAGCTCAGCCCTCGAGCGGCACCAGACGCATGGCTGCCCGAATCAGCCCCTGGGCGGCCTCGACCGTCTCTGCCTCGGCAAAGATGCGCAAGAGCGGCTCGGTGCCCGAGAAGCGGAGCAGCACCCAGCGATCGTCGGCCAGCCGGAACTTGTGCCCGTCGTCGTGATCGACGGCGAGCACCTCGTACCCCTCCAGATGCGCGGGCTGGGCCTCGCGCAGCAGCCGGGGAAAGAGGGCCTTCATCTCTGGGGTGGCGGGCAGGTTCTTTTCCACCATGTACAGCCACCCAATGCGCTCCTGCAGGCGGGCCCGCAGCGCCGAGATCGGCTCGCCCGTCCTCGCCAGCATCTCGACGATCAGGGCCGCGGCCAGGATGCCGTCCTTGCCCAGCACGTGCCCCCGAATGGTCAACCCGCCGCTGCTCTCGCCGCCCAGCACGGCGTTATGGGCCTGCATGGCCGCCACCACATGCTTGAACCCTACCGGCACCTCGATGGCCTGCTGCCCCATGAGCGCCGCCAGCCTGTCCAGCATGTGGGTGGTGGCCAGGTTGCGCACCACCGGGCCCTCTTCGCCGCGCACCTCGTGCAGATACCAGTACACCAGCACCAGCAGATCGTTGATGGGCAGGAACTCGCCCTTTTCGTCCACAATGGCGATGCGGTCGGCGTCACCATCCATCGCGAGCCCCAGATCATAGCGCCCCTCTTTGATGTGGTGGATCAACAGGCCCAAGGCCTCGATATCGGGGGCAGGCGAGTAGCCGCCAAAGAGGGGATCGCGGCGATCCCGGATGGCATCGACGCGGCAGCGCGCCTCGGTCAGGATGATGTTGATCGCTCGCTCGGCCACCCCATGCATCGGGTCGACCAGCACGCGCAGATCGGCGCGCCGGATGGCCGCCATGTCGATCTGCGCCTCGATAGCGTCCACATAGACGTTGGTGAGATCGCGGCGTTCGATGAGACCCGCCTCGACGCCCAGCGCCTCCTCCACCTTGATGATGTCATCGGCGAACAGGCGGTTGGCCTCGGCCTGGATCTCGCCGGTCTCCTGATCCAGGAGGAGCGCGCCCTCCCGATCGAACAGCTTGACCCCGTTCCACTCGGGAGGATTATGGCTGGCCGTAAACGCCATGCCATAGGCCGCCGGCGTCACCGCCGTGGCATAGGTGATGAGGGGTGTGGGCGCGGCGTCGTCCAGCAGCACCACGCGCACATCGTTGCCCGCCAGCACCTCGGCCGCGGCCACCGCCGCCGCATCGGACAGGAAACGGTGGTCATAGCCGATCAGCACCCCCTGCTCTTCCTTACCGGCGCGCACCAGCCGGTTGGCGACAGCCTGTGCCAGACGCCGGACGTTGAACAGAGTGAACCCCTCGCCGATGACCGCGCGCCAGCCGCCGGTGCCAAAGCTGATGACGTTCTCCTCTTCGAGCAGGTGGGGGCGCAGGCGTCGTTTCTGCAGGATCAACTCGGCGGCCTCGAGATCGGCGGCGGTGTTGATACCCTGCACCTCGTCCTCGTCGGCGGTGCGGTAGCAATCCACCGCGCCGCCTTGCTCGCGCATCTTGGCCACGGCGGCGGTGAGCAGGTTGGCCCGGGGCTCGTGCTCGATGGCAAGCTCCTCCAGCGCCGCGAACAGCGGTTGCGCCTGCGCCGCATAGGCCCCCAGGTTCAGCTCGTCGATCGCCCGCTCGGCGGGGGTCGCCGCTGCCTCCTCGACCACGGCGAGCACCTTGCCCTCGCCATCGCGCACGACGCGCCCATAGGGCAGCCGGGCATCGGTGATACAGGAAAAGAGGGTCAAATCGGCGCCCTTGAGGCCGTGGCGCATGAGCAGGCCGCGCATGGAAGACTCGCGAAAGAGCGGTGTATCGCCATACAGGATCAGCAGGTGCCCCTCATAGTCGGCCATCTCTGGCGCAGCCTGCAGCACCGCATGGCCGGTGCCCAGGATCTCGCGCTGCACGATACAGTGATAGTCCGAGCCGATATGGTGCGCCAGAGGGCCATCGGCATCATCCACGATGACATGGATATTCTGAGGGGCCGTCAGCGCCCGCGCCAGAGCGAGCACATAGTCGATGATCGCCCGCCCCGCAAGTTCCTGGAGCGCACGGGGCGTCGGGCCGTTGTTGCCCCTCTCACCGTCAGAGGCGGCCAGGATCAGCACCCGTAACGGCAAACGATCGGTGTCCGAATGCGTCATAGTGCCCCCTTGCCGAGATGCTACAGGCCGCCGGGTGATGATATCACCGTTATCGTAACGCCTGCGTGTACGCTGTCAAGGTGCGTAGCGGGTATGAACCTCGGCTTGCCGCGGTCGGGTCGTTATGCTAGACTGGCCGCAACCAGGCACCGAGCCGCAACGCCACGGGAGGCAAACACGATGGCCCAGATGATGGCCTCTGTATGGACCGGGACCGAGCAGGTCGAGATGCGCCAATTGGATCGGCCGGAACCCGGCCCCGATGAGGTGCTGATCAAGGTCGCCTATGCCGGCATCTGCGGCACCGATCTGATGATCTTTCTCGGCAAGCACCCCCGCGCCCAGGCGCCCTTGATCATGAGCCACGAGTTCGTGGGCACGGTGGCCGATCCCGGCGAGACCGATCTGGCCCCGGGCACCCATGTGGCAATCAACCCCCTGCTGAGCTGTGGCGTGTGCCACGCCTGCCGGCGGGGCGTCTCGTATGTGTGCGAAAGCCTGGGCCTGGTGGGCATTGATCGCGACGGCGGTTTCTCCGAGTATGCCGTGGTGCCCAAGCACACGGTGCGGCCCCTGCCCCAGGCGCTGCCCCTGGCACGGGCGGCCCTCATCGAGCCGCTGGCGGTGGCCGTACACGCCGTGTGCGTCTCGGACCTCAAGGTGGGCGATCTGACCACTGTGCTGGGCGCAGGCCCTGTGGGCATCCTGACGGCCCAGATGGCGCGGCTCTCGGGCGCCCACGTCTACATATCCGAGATCAGCCCCCGGCGTCTCGGCATTGCCCGGCGGTTGGGGTTTGACGTCATTGACGCCCGCAGCGATGACCCTGTCGAGGTCGTGATGGAGGCCACTGATGGCGCAGGCACCCCCGTCGTGTTCGAGACGGCCGGCGCACAGGCGACGGTCAGCCAGGCCGGGCAGATCGCCTCAATCCTGGGGCAGATCCTGCAGGTGGGTATGCCCAAGGCGCCGCCCGCGGTCGATCTGACGCCCCTGCTCTTTCGCGAGATCGGCATCAAGCCCATTCGCGTCTATCGCGAGCAGGATTTCGACCTGGCCATCCGGCTGGCCGGGAGCGATGTCCTGCAACTCGAAGAGCCGGTGACCCACATCCTGCCCCTGCAGGAGCTGGAAAAGGGCATGCACCTGGCCCACGAGGCCACCGATGCCTGCAAGATACTATTCTCACCAGGAGTCTGACCCCGCATGAGCAACAACAGTGCGAACCATACCAAGCAAGCCCTGTTCAAGAGCCTGAAGGAACTCACCGACCTCGACGGTGTTTCCGGTTTCGAGCACGACGTGGTGGCCTACCTGCGCGAGGCGTTTGCCGATTGCGCCGACGAGGTCACGGTAGACAGCATGGGCAACCTGTACGCCCGCCGCCACGGGAGCGGCCCCGGGCCCCACCTGATGCTGGAGGCCCACTCGGACGAGATCGGCGCCGTGGTCAAGAGCATCGATCCCCAGGGCTTTCTACGGATGCAGCCCCTGGGCGGCGTCTCCCCGGCGATGCTCGTAGGGCGGCGCGTGCGGGTGGGCGGGCACCTGGGCATCATCGGCGTGAAATCGGGTCACCTGCAAACCCCCGAGGAGCGCAAGAGCGTGCTGGGTGTCGAGGCCCTGTACATCGACATGGGCGTCTCGACGGACGATGAGGTGCAAGCCCTGGGCATCGAGATCGGCGACCCCATCGCCTACCATAGCCCGCTCAAGCGGCTGGCGGGCGGCGACCGCGTTACGGGCAAGGCGATCGATAACCGCATCGGCTGCGCCATCCTGCTGGAGCTGTTCCGCGAGCTGGCGAACACGACGCCCGCAGGCCCGGTGACCGCCGTGATTGCCGTGCAGGAAGAGATCGGCCTGCGGGGGGCCCGCGTGGCCGCCTATACATTACAGCCCGACTATGCCGTGGTGGTGGACACCTTTATGGCGGGCGATACACCCGACGTGGATTACTTTACCGAGATGCCGGCGGCCATCGGCCAGGGGCCCGTGCTCCTGCTGACCAACAGCGCCCACATCGGCCATCGCGGCGTGAACCGCTATGTGCGCGAGGCCGCTCGCACGGCGGAGGTACCGCTACAGCTCGCCACCGTGGGCCAGGGCATGGCGGCCACCGACGCGGGGGCCATCTATCTGGCGCGGCGGGGCGTGCCCACGGCCGGCATCGGCTTGGCCCGGCGCTATTCCCACACACCCCTTTGCGTCCTGGACCTGAACGATGCGGCGGGCACCCAGCATCTGCTGCGGGCCCTGGTCAACGACATGAGCAACCACACCGATCTGGGGTTCTTGTCCCAGTAGGAGAGACAGCGACGCATGCACAGGCAGCGTGAGCGCGGCTCTGCAGGTACCGATCTGCTGCTTGGCCTGAGCCTGACCCTGGCGCTGGCCCTGATGCTGGGCGGCCTGGCCGTGCTGGGCTATGGCCGCCGGTACGCCCACCGTATCCTGCCGGGCATCACCATTCAGGGCGTACCCGTGGGCGGCCTGCTCCGCGACGAGGCCCTGGAGCGCCTCGAGCAGGCCCTCGAGATCGATGAGCTGCCCTATCTGACCCTGCGCGGCCCCGAGGGCGAGTGGATCTATTCCACCGCGCATCTGGGGGGCTATCTGGACCTGGAGCCCGCCGTGCAAGAGGCCTGGCAACTGGGCCGTAGTGGCCTCTTTCGTCAAGAGATGATCACCCGGGCGCGCCTGCTGTGGGTGGGCTATGACATCGTCCCCGAGTTCTATCTGGAGCCAGGCCTGTCGTTGACGCCCCTGCGCCAGATCGCCCGACAGGCGGGGCGCCCCCCGCAGCAGGCCCAGGTCTGGGTGGCCGGGATGCAGGTCCTGAGCGATGCGCCCCAGGTGGGACGCGACCTGGACATTCCCGCCAGCCAGGCCGCCATCGTCGAGGCGGTGCGCGCCGCCCTGGGCACCTCGGGCTGGAGCGCCGAGCCGGTGTGGCTGCGCACGCGCCACAACCGCCCCCCCACCACCAGCCATTTCCCTGTCAATACCATCCCCGTGGATCTGGTCTTTCGCGAGGTAGAGCCGCCCCTGGCCGAGATCTCGGAGGCGCGTCGCCGCGCCGAGACGATCCTCAGCGGGCCGGTGACTCTGTCCTACGAGCGCCCGGCCTTTGGCCAGGGGGCGGCGATCACCGAGCTGCATAGCTGGAGCATCGATCGCGCCCAACTCAGCACCTGGCTCATCGTCGGGCGCCCCGACGAGTACACCTCGGGCGCGCCCCGCGTCGAGCTGGATCTGGGCGCGGTGCGGGCCTTTATCGAGGAGCTGGCCCAGGAGATCGAGCGGCCGCCGCGCCAGGGCCGCTATGGCTATGATCCAGAGACGGCGACGCTGAGCGTGATGGCCGTCGAGCAGTATGGCCTCGAGCTCCACATCGAGGCCGCTGTGGGCACCCTGGTCTCGGCCATCATGCATCCGGTAGAGCGCGACGTCAAGCTGCCGGTACGGGCGATCCCGCCCGCCGTCACCCACGAGCAGCTCGAGGCGCTCCTTCCGCTGGAACTGGTGGGCGTCGGCGAGACCGATTTTGCGGGCTCGACCGAGGCCCGCCTGCACAATATCGTTGTGGCGAGCAGGATGTTCGAGGGCCTGGTGGTCGCCCCCGGGGCGCGGTTCTCCATGGTGGAGCATCTGGGCCTGGTGACCCTGGCCAACGACTATTCCGAGTCGTTGGTGATCTATGGCGACCAGACGCTGATGGGGCCGGGCGGCGGGGTCTGCCAGGTGGCCACGACCCTCTTTCGGGCGGCCTTTTGGGGCGGCTATCCCATCATCGAGCGCACGCCCCACGCCTACCGCGTGTCCTGGTACGAGCCGCCGGTGGGGCTGGATGCCGCCGTCTTTACCCCCTGGGTGGACGTCAAGTTCGACAATGACCTGGACACGCCTCTCTTGATCGTGACCGAGGTGGATCGCGCCAACGCCAAGCACTATTTCCGCTTTTATGGGCGCTCCATCGGGCGCACGGTGCGCATCGAGGGCCCCACCCTCGGGCCCACCATCCCCCCGGGCCCGGCAGTCATCGAGACCGACACGACCCTGGCGCCCGGCCAACGGGTGCGCGTAGAGAGCCCCAAGGATGGCGTCCAGGTGACCGTCTATCGTATCATCGAGATCGATGGGCGCCAGGTCGCCATGGAGCGCTTCCTGAGCGATTACCAGCCCTGGCCCGCCCGTTATCGCGAGGGTCCTACGCCTGGAGGCGAGGCCGCCTCCGGAGACGGCGGTTAGAGGGCGAGGCATGGTATTGCAACTCGGGCTGGTGGGGCTCCCTAACGTGGGCAAGTCCACCCTGTTCAACGCCCTGACCCAGGCGGGCGCCACGGTTGCCAGCTACCCCTTTACCACCATCGACCCCAATGTCGGCGTCGTGCCGGTGCCGGATCCGCGCCTCGATCGCATCGCCGAGATCGTTCGCCCCCAGGAAAAGGTGCCCGCCACACTGCGCGTGGTGGATATCGCGGGCCTGGTCAGGGGCGCCAGCCACGGCGAGGGCCTGGGCAACCAGTTCCTGTCGCACATCCGCGCCGTGGATGCCATTGCCATGGTGGTGCGTTGCTTTGACGATGAGAATATCGCCCACGTAACCCCCGAGCTGGACCCGATCGAGGATATCGAGACGGTGCAACTGGAGTTGGTGCTCTCCGATCTCGAGCTGGTGGAGCGCCAGATCGAGCGCGTCAGGGGCCGCGCCAAGGCCAACCCCCGCGGGTTTGCGGACGAGCTGCAGGCGCTGGAATCGGTGGCCGAGCGGCTGCGGGCCGGCGAGATTCTGCGCCGGGCGGAC
>SKRJ01000214.1 GCA_007118555.1 Anaerolineae bacterium
GATGTTGTCTTCGGTCTCCCCGGAGCCGTCCCGGGCATCACCGAGGACGTCCATGAAACACTCGCTTATCCGCTCGCTGTCTAGAAAGGAGAAGGCATCGTAGGGTGACATTTTCATTTGACAGATCCATAGGCCTTCGGTGACATTATCATTTGACTGGACACGGGGCTAGTGGCGCTTGCGGCGGCGCGTCTCGCTCTGCTGCCGGCGGCGATCCTCCTCCTCGAAATCCAGACTGGGGCGCTGGTTGCGGCGATACTCGCCCATCCTGGTGGAGAGGGCGCTGAATGCCTCCTGCACACCCTCGCCGGTCTGGTCAAAGGACATGGCCTGGGGCGCGCGCACGCCGCTGCGGATGGCGTCGTCCAGCGCGTCGAGATCCGCGCTCAAAAAGACAAACTGCCACCCCAAGAGCCCCTGCTTGTTCTGGATCATCTGGCTGATCTGGTCCTTGCGGTACTCGCGGCTGGCGTTCTCCTGCCCGTCGGTGATGATCACCACCACCACCCGCCCCGGACGCTCCGACTCGGGCATCGTGGCCAGGCAGTGCTCGAGATCCACAATGCCACGCCCGATCGCGTCCAGCATCGGCGTCGCCGCCCGCGGCACATAGGTCTCGCGGGTCAGCTGCGGCACCTCGCCGATGGGGACGCTGCGCATGACCACCTCGTAGGGATCCTGGCTGTCGAACTGGACCAGCGTCAGTGTCGCTGTGCCGGGCTCGGCCCGCTGCGCCTGCACAAAGGCGTTGAACCCTCCGATGGTGTCGTCGCGAATCGCCTCCATCGATCCGGTGCGATCCAGAATCACGGTGATGTGGGTATAGTCCTCTCTCATGTCGACCTCCTCCTGTGTCGAAACCCCCGTCCGCTCTTACACGCCTGCTCGTCCATCACGATCAGAGTAGCACAGCGGTGCGACACCTACGGTCGCTCGAGCGCATGAATCGTCCCCTGGTTGATTGACACCAACCTCGGCCATGCTATAATCCGGACGATTCATGAATATCCAACAGCCCGCCGACGCTCGCCTGGCCCGGCCGGCGCGATGGGTCGCCCTGGTTGTAGTTGCGCTCACCCTCGTCGCCGGGCTTTTGCGTGCCACCGCGCTGGATCAGGTGCCCCCCGGCCTGTACCGCGACGAAGCCTATAACGGGCTGGATGCGCTGCAGGTGCTCGAGGGCGAGAGACCGATCTTTTTTCCCGCCAACAATGGCCGCGAGCCCCTGTTCATCTATCTGGCCGCCGGCTCCATCGCCCTGTTGGGCCGCTCCCCCGGTGCGTTGCGCCTGGTGTCCGCCATCGTGGGCACGCTGACGATCCCGGCGCTCTACTGGCTGGGCCGCGAGTGGTTCGGTTGGCGCGTGGGCCTCTGGGCGGCCGCCCTGGCCGTGACGTCGGTCTGGATGCTGAGCCTGAGCCGCATCGCCCTGCGCACGGGCCTATTGCCCCTGGTGGCGGCCCTGGCCCTGTCGGCGAGCTGGCGCGGCCAACGCCTGCGGAGCCTGCCCTGGATGCTGGTCGGGGGCGCCCTGTTTGGCCTGTCCTTTTACACCTACCTGGCCGTCCGTTTTGTCCCCATTGCGTTGTTGATCGTGGCACTCTGGTGCCTGTGGGATCGCCGCAAGGAGCTCTGGTGCCCGGGCTGGGCCGCCCTCGCCGCCACAGCGGTGCTGGTGGCCGCGCCGCTGGCGGTATACCTGATCGGCGAGGGCGAGCTGCTGGGGCGCGCGGGACAGGTATCCATCCTGAGCCCCGAGATGCACGGCGGCGACCCCCTGGGCACGTTGGCCCGCAGCCTGGGACGCACGGTGCGCATGTTTGTCCATGGCGGCGATTTCATCCCGCGGCACAATGTGCCCTGGCGGCCCGTGTTCACGCCGGCCCTGGCCGTGGCCTTTTATGGCGGGGTCGCCCTGGCGGCATGGCGCGCCCGCCGCGAGATCACGCCCCGGCTGGCCCTGGTGTGGCTGGTGGTGCTGCTGATTCCCACGGTCTTGGCCGAGGATGCGCCCCACTTTTTACGGGCCTCGGGTGTTGTGCCGGTCGTGTTTCTGTTCCCGGCGCTGAGCCTCGATTGGCTCACGGCGCAGGCCACCGGCAGGTCGCGCGCCTGGGCCCTTGGGTTTGCCGTGTTAGTGGTCTTCAGTGGCTGGCTGCTCGATCTACGGGCCTATACCCGGCATCTGGGCAGCGAGGCGGTCTACTATCAGTTCGAGAGCGGCGTCACAGAGATGGCCGTCGAGATCAACACCCACCTGGGCGTGGGCTGGCGAGGCAGCGGCATGGCCGTTCCCGACGTCGAGCCCCTGCCCGGACGTGGCGTGTGGCTGGCAGATCGGCTGTGGTACACCTGGCCCTCGGTGGATTATCTGGTAGAGTACTCTGAGCGAATAGAGATCCTGGATGAGCACGGCAGGCCGGCGCGCGCTGCCCCCGAGGATCTGCTGGTGCTCGTGTGGCCCTTTGAGGACCATGCGGCGTTGCTGGCGAGTCTGCCCCGGGAACGGGTGTGGGATCTGACCAACGGGGCCTTGGAGCGCGGGGATCTGGAGATCGAGGCGCGGCAGTTGTATATCAAGCTGCGGGGCGTGTCTGCCGATGCTTGGGTCCAGGGCCGTGGCGTACTCTGGGAGGATGGCATCGCCTTGGATGGCGCCCAGCTCGTGCCAACCGAGAACGGCACGAGCGTCACGCTGTTTCTCTACTGGCGAACGATCGACTCGCCCACCGCCGAATATAGCGCCTTTCGACACGTTCTGTGTGACGGGGGCCTCGTGGGGCAACGGGACGGCCCGCCAGGAACCCATATCTGGTCCACCCATGGTTGGCGGCCCGGTGATCGGCTAATCGACCAGCATACCATCGAGCTCGATCGCCCGTGGGATGAGGAGCGCTGCCAGGTGCATGTGGGCCTCTATCACTGGCAGGACCTGATGCGCCTCTCTGTGCGCGATGCGGGCGGCCTGCCCATTGTGGAGGATGGCGTCGTATTGGACCGTGAGGGGCTGACCCTGACCGAGGACGATGCTGGCTAACCGGTTCATGGAGGGAAGAATGCTTGTCTACTGGCTCAAGAGAATCGCGGCTTTGGCCGTGCTGTTGGCTCTGGTTCTGGCGCTGGGCCCGTACACGGTGGCGGCCCAATGCCCTGGCAACATCGCCGTCAATCCGGGCTTTGAGGAGGGGTTCTCCGAGAGGGGCGCCGGCGAGGTGACGGTGGCCAACGGCTGGCACCCCTTCTGGCAGGATGGCCCGGGCGTCGAGGAGGGCTACAACAAGCGTCCCGAGTACAAGCCCGAGATCGCCGCGATCCATGGCACGCGCCGCGTGCATTCGGGCAACTATGCCCAAAAGTGGTTCACGACCTATGGCACCCACAACGCCGGTGTCTACCAACAGATCAACGTCCCGGCGGGCAGCCTGGTCAATGCCAGCGTCTATGCACAGGCCTGGAGCTCGGATTTCGACGACATCACCCGGTCCGAAGGCACCTATCGGCTGTACATCGGCATCGACCCCACCGGCGGCACCAACTTTGCCTCCGGATCGGTCGTCTGGTCGCCGGCTAACAGCACGACGGACCAGTGGGTGCAACTCAGTGTGCAGGCCCGCGCGCAGGCAGACACGATCACCGTGTTCCTGCGAGGCGCGCCCGAGTATCGTAACAAGCACAATGACGCCTATTTCGATGACGTGTGCGTAACGGTGGCAGCGCCGCCGACGCCCACGCCTGCTCCCACCAACACACCGGGCCCGACGAACACGCCCACCCCGACGGCCACGCCCGAGAACACGCCCACCCCGGCAAACACGCCTACGCCCAAGCCCACCGCCACGCCGCGCAGCGCCACGATCCTGCTCGCGGCGTTCGAGGATCGGAACGGCGATGGCTCCCGCGGCCCCGACGATCCCCTGCTCAGTGGGGTGCTCATTGAGCTGCGGAATGCCCAGGGCGAGGTCATCGCCACCCGCCATACCGACAGCGCGACGGATCCCTATGCGTTCGAGGGCCTTGCCCCGGGCGAGTACGACATCGTGGTCACCCCGGCCGAGGGGTATGTGTCGGCCCACGCCGGACCGATCTCCCTGGGACTGATCGCTGGGGCGCTGCGAGAGCTCCATATTGCCCAGGTGCCCGCGCCCGAACCCACCCCCACGCCCGAGCCGACCGCGACGCCCCAGCCTGAGCCGACGCCCCAGCCCGACGAGGAGCCCGCCGAGGATCCTGTCCCGACGCCCGGGCCCGGCCCGGCAAGCCCGGGAACCACCCTGGCCGAGTATACGGGGCTGATTATCGTCGCCATAGCTCTGGTCCTGATCGCCATTGTCGTAATCGTCCGCATGCAGCAGCCAAAGGAATAGCGCCAGGACGGGGCCTCCTCGACAGAGTGACAGCATCCCTACAGGAGCGGGACGCCAACGCCCTGCCCCTGGTCGATGATGGTGTATACTGGATTGTGAGGGTATGACCCTTACTATGGATGCTGTTAGCAAGTCGGTTCGTGGAGGATTACATGTTTATCTATTGCATAAAACGGGGAGCGGCGTGGGTTGTTCTACTGGCGCTCTTCCTGACAGTGGGCGCATATACAGGAGTGGCTCAGGAACCGGGGAGTCTCGCGATGCACCTGGGGTTCGAGGAGAGCGTGTCGGAGCAGAGCGCCGCGCAGGTGCCGGCGCCGACGGCCCAACCCGAGGACCCCGACGCAGTGCCGCCGGAAGAGGCTCCCCCGAGGCCCAGGTTGGCCGAATATACGGGGCTCATCATCGCCGTCATAGCTCTGGTTTTGATCGCGATTGTCGTAATCATCCGCATGCGGCGGCCACAGGAGTAGCATCGCGACGTGAGTTTGTCAGCGAACGGGCGAGAACGTACCTGCGACGTCAGGGGGGAGGCCATCGGCCTCCTCCTGGCGTTGCTCCTGGCGCTGCTGGCGGCCCTGCCCGCGCTGGTCGGACCGGGCATCGTCAACACCCGCGCCGGTGGAGACTCGCCCTTTTTGGTGCAGCGCACGCACCAGTTGAGCCAGGCGCTGCGTGCCGGCGCCATCCCCGCGCGCTGGATGCCCGAAGCCGCCTATGGCCTGGGCTATCCCGGCTTTCACTATTATGCCGCTCTCCCCTTTTACGTGAGCGCCCTGGGGCATCTGGGAGGCCTGGGGGTGCTGGGCGGCATCAAGCTTGCCCAGGTGCTGGGGTTCCTGCTGGCGGGGGGCGCTGCCTATGGGCTCGCCCGCGCCGCGGGACTGCGCCGACCGGGCGCCGTGCTGGCGTCGGCCGCCTATAGCTATGCTCCGTT
Source organism: Anaerolineae bacterium (assembly GCA_007118555.1). Lineage (GTDB taxonomy): Bacteria > Chloroflexota > Anaerolineae > UBA1429 > UBA1429 > UBA1429. The sequence continues at coordinate 5,302 of SKRJ01000214.1, forward strand.
CCACCTGGTCAATCTCTATGTGCGGGGCGACGCCCTCTCCGAGTTCTATGCCATGGCGCTCTTCCCGCTGCTGCTGTGGCTGGCGATCCTCGCGGCGCAACGCACCACCCCGGCCCGCCTGCTGGGGCTTTCCGTGGCCTACGCCGCCCTGATGGTGACCCACAACATCTCGGCTCTGGTGTTTACCCCGTTTCTGGGCCTATGGCTGCTGGCGCTGCATTTCGGCACAACACGCAGCCCCCACCCATGGCTTCGATTGGGCGCCAGTGTGGGCGCCCTGGGCTTGGGGCTGGCGTTGAGCGCCTGGTTCTGGATACCGGCCCTGGCCAATCGCGGCCTGGTCCAGCTCCATGAGCAGACCACGGGCTACTTTCACTTTGCCGGGCACTTTCGCGGCTGGGATCTCGTCCAACGCCGGTTCCTCTTTGACTATGCCATCGCGGCGGCACAGGATCCCTTTCGCATGGGTCTGGTGCAGGCGGCCCTCGTTGTCACGGGCGTGCTGGCGTTGGCATGGCGCTGGCGGCACCTCTCGCGTGCCGTACGCCTGATCGCGGCGCTGTCTGTAACCACCCTGGCCGTCACCACTTTTCTGATGACGCCCCTCTCCGAGCCGGTCTGGGAGCACGTACCCCTGCTCGAGTATGCCCAGTTCCCCTGGCGACTGCTCTCCCTGCAGGCTCTGGCCGGAGCGCTGCTCGTCGGCTATCTGCCCGAGGTCGTGGGCCGGCGTCGTTGGGCCTGGGCGTTGAGCGCCGCTCTCGTGCTGCTGGTGGCTGTGACCGGCATGGCACGCCTGGATGTGGATCGGCTCACCCTGGAAGAGGCCGACGTCACGCCCTATCGCCTGATGCTGTACGAGGCCTACTCGGGCAACATCGGCAGCTCGGTGCGCTACGAGTTCCTGCCCGTCGAGATGTGGCCCCGCCCCTATATGTCGGGGGTGCTGCTCAACAGGGGCCAAAAGCCGCCGCCGCTCGCTCTCACCGGCGCGTTGGAGAGCGCCCAACTGCTGGAGCGCACCGCTCGCGGCGAGACCTGGCGGCTGCGGCTGGGCGCCGAGGGCACGATCGCCTTTCACACCACCGGCTTTGTCGGTTGGCAGGCAACCGTTGGTCAGGACAACC
>SKRJ01000383.1 GCA_007118555.1 Anaerolineae bacterium
AACTGGCGCCGCGTCTAGCTGATTCTTCGCTAACCACAAACCGCACACCGCCCCGTTTGCGACAGGCCGCCCGCACTCTACTCTAGCCAATCTACCCAGCAGCATCAAGGATTTTGCGCAAGCATGCATGCTCAGGCGCCTGCGACCGACGTTGCACCGTGCATCATCATGGCATTCGCAAGCGGGCGGACGCAAACTACCAAGGACCATTGACGCCAAGGGGGATTGGCGTATAATGGCCCCATCATGCGGGTGCGCCGGCAGGAGGGCATGCCTATGTGGCATGGGGCCTGGCACGTATCGAGCGCATCGCCTGATTCGCCGGTGCATGGCCCCTCCTGCAACACTCCCATAGCCCATGTACCGTTAGCGACGGGGTGAACCCCGTCGCTCGTCTTGTCCACATAGGATCACACCAGACAGCGAGGAGTCGAATCAATCATGACCATCCCCAAGACGATGCAGGCCGTGCGCGTCCATGGTATTGAGGACTATCGCCTGGAGGAGATACCGGTGCCCGAGATTGGGCCCGGCGAGGTGCTGGTGCGCGTGCTGGCTTCGGGCGTATGCGCCAGTGATGTCAAATCCTTTCACGGGGCGCGGGTGTGGGGCTCGGACGAGATCGAGCCATACCTCATTGCGCCCGTAACCCCCGGCCACGAGTTTGTCGGCGAGGTGGTGGCCCTGGGCGAGGGGGCTGCCGAGCAACATGGCCTGCAGATTGGCGATCACGCCGTATCCGAGCAGATCGTCCCCTGCTGGCAGTGCCGCTTTTGCAAGCGCGGCCAATACTGGATGTGCCAGCGCCACGATATCTATGGGTTCATCAAGGACCGGGCCGAGGGCTCCTGGGCAGAGTATATGCGTTTCCCGGCCGGCGCCATCAACCATCCGGTGCCCCAAGAGCTGCCCGCCTCGCAGGCCGCCCTCATCGAGCCCATGGCCTGCGCCATCCACGCCGTCGAGCGCGGTGAGATCGAGCTGGGCGACGTGGTCGTGATCGCGGGCATGGGCCCCATCGGCCTGGGCATGGTGAGTGTCGCCCGCCTCAAGAGTCCCGGCCTGCTCATCGCCCTGGATATGCTGCCCCACCGGCTGGAGCTGGCCCGCCAGTTTGGCGCCGACCTGGCCATCGATGTGAGCCAGGGCACCGCCGTGCAGCAGGTGCTGGACCTCACTGAGGGCTATGGCTGCGATGTCTACATCGAGGCCACAGGCGCCGGAGCCGCCGTCGGCCAGGGCCTGCAGATGATCCGCCGCCTGGGAACCTTTGTCGAGTTCAGCGTCCACGCCGGGCCTGTGGCGGTGGATTGGTCCATCATCGGCGACCAAAAGGAGCTCAACATCCACGGCTCACACCTGGGGCCCTACAGCTATCCGTTGGCCATCCAGTATCTGCTGGACGGGCGTATCAACGGCGAGGCCCTGGTAAGCCACGAGCTGCCGCTGGAGCGCTTTGAGGAAGGCATCGAGATCGCGCACCAGGGCAGCGAATCGATCAAGGTCGTGCTGGTGCCCTGAGCAAGCGCGGCACAGATCGTACATCCACGCGGCACGTCGGGCGACAGGTTTGTTGCCCGGCGTGTTGCGCGCCCGCTTTTACCGGGGTTAGGCCTGGCGCTTGCTGTGGTCGACGGCGGCGCCCGCGATCAGACCGAGAGCCGTGCCGACCAGGCCGACCAGTAAATACGAGTATTCACCAGTGCTTGTCGCAACGATCATCCCAAAGGCAAAGCCTACCGCGCTCCCCAGGATCAGCCCCAGCCCCGTATAGTTTACTTTGGACTCGGTCATGACGCATCTCCTTTGGGTTCCTGCCAGACACCATGGCAATTGTGCACAGTCCGCTCGATGGGTCAAGTGTCGCAGAATCTCTCCAAAGGAAACGGTGGCGCATAGGCCGCTGATCAGCTACAATGCATATGATAATGGCCAACCATGCTGGAGAGGGGATAACATGGACACCATGCAAGCGATCCTGGAGCGGCGTAGCATTCGCACCTACAAGCCAGAGCCCATACCGCAGGAGCATCTGCAGCAGATCCTCGAGGCGGGCCACCAGGCGCCCTCGGCGGCCAACCGCCAGCCCTGGCACTTTATCGTCGTAGGCGATCCCGAGCAAAAGCAGCGGGTGGCCGAGGCCTGCAACAACCAGATGTGGATGGCCGATGCCGCCTACATCCTGGTGGCGATCGGACTGCCCGAGGTGAGCGAAAAGTGGTACAAGGTGGACGTCGCCATCGCCTTACAGAACATGGTGGTGGCGGCCAAGAGCCTGGGCTATGGCACCTGCTGGATCGGGGCCTTTTCGCCCGAGAACGTGGCCGAGGTCATCGGGCTGCCCGAGGATGTGGGTCAGGTGGTGGCCTGCACCCCGCTGGGCGTGCCCGAGAGCGTCTCGCCGCCCCGCGGGCGCAAGTCCTGGGACGAGGTCTTTTCGCTGGACCGGTACGGCGCCTCTCTCGACCTATAGCAAGACGTTTCTGTTGATGCCACGGCGCCGTTTGCGCCTCGCTGGATCTATAGCACAACGTTTCTGTTGGTGCCACGGCGCCGTTTGCGCCTCTTTCGGCCTATAGTCTACGTCGCTCTCGGACCCGCGGCGCCGTTTGCGCCTCGCTGGATCTGTAGCACAACGCCCTTGCTGATGCTACGGCGCCTGCGCTAAAGCCGGGGCGCCATAGCACGCCCCTGGCATGGAGACCACGCCGGCGAGATGCATGTGTCCCGCCGGCGTGCGTTCGATCCCTCGCTCCCTTCCCCCAAAGGTACCAGTCGCCAGGTCGCCTTTGGTGCGATGCCATCGGCGCGCCCTGGGGTTATCATCTATGCAGCGGCGGGAACAATTGGGGTCACTACATCGTCCTAAGGATAGGTTCGCCGTCCGTTATGGTGCGGACCGCCTATCCGCTGCTCTGGGGACACTGCCGCAGCATGGGCCATAACACGCGCCGGCCAAAGTATGCTATGCTTGTGGTAGACAAACCGGGAGACAGCCCTGTTTGGGTGAGGGTACTCGAATGAACATGCGCAAGATCATGTGGTTTCTGCTGGGCTCGGGCCTGGCATTGTTGCTGATCGGGGTGGGCGTCTGGGCCTCTGCCGGGCTTTTGGCCGATACGCGCCCCACGCCGGCACCAACGCCTGTGGCCGCTACGGTGACGCCGACTCACACGCCGGGCCCCCAGCCGCAGGATGTTCTCCTGGACTGGCAACGACGGGGCGGCCCTGATGATACGTGTGACCGTTTGGTGATCGATCACGAGAACCAGGTCTCTTACGGAGCGTGCGATCAACCCCTGGAGCAGGGCTCCCTGACGCCCGAGGAGTTGGCGCGTGTGTTGCTGTACACGGGGCGCCATACGCCGTTCGAGTACGTCTCTGACAGCCAGCCAGGCACCGCAGACCACGTAACCACGAGCCTGCTCTGGAACGTCACCGGCGAACGTCTGGCCTCGCTGGCGGAACGGGCCACCATGGCCGCCTGGGCCGAGGACGTATACACGCGGCTTTTGCGCGAGGCCACCCGCCAGGAGATGGTGGCGCAGGCGCGTCAGGCCCTGGCGCAGAGGCTCAGTGTTTCAGCCGATGCCATCCTGATCGATCTGGTGGAGCCGGTGATCTGGCCCGACGTGTGCCTGGGGCTCCCCGCCGAGACCGAGTGCGCTCCCCTGGCCACCGAGGGCTATCGCATCCTGCTGCGCGTCGGCGAAGCGGTATACGAGTACCGCGCCGGCTTGGACGGACAGCTTCGTGACGCCGAGTCCGGCGCCGTGCTGCCCCCGGCCACCCAGACGCCGCCAGCCGTTCCTGCAACGCCGCCGCCCGCCACGGCGACGCCAGCGCCCGATCCTGCCACCCCAACGCCCACAATCGAGCCCACGGCGGTGCCCACGGCAACGCCTGCGCCCGGCGTAACGCCCGAACCCCTGCCCACTGAGGATTGGCGCGCCGAGTATTTTCGCAATCACAATCTCGAGGGCTTGCCCAGCCTTGTTCGGCAGGATCAGGCCATCGATTTCAACTGGGGCCATGGCGCTCCCGCGTCGACGCTCCCCAGCGACCATTTCTCCGTGCGCTGGTCGCGCCGGGTGCATTTCAACGAGGGCCATTATCGCTTTGCCGTACGGGCCGATGACGGCGTGCGCATCTGGATCGACGGCGTGCTGGTGCTGGACCGTTGGCACGGCGGCGATACCGAGGATCTCTTTGAGCGCTGGATGCCCGGCGGACACCACAATGTCATCGTCGAGTACTTTGAGCTCGAGGGCATCGCGCGCATCCATGTCTCTTGGGACCGGATCCAGCAGAGTGCGACGCCTACGCCTACCCCCACCCCGGTCATTACCGCGTGGCGTGGCGACTACTTTGACAACCCGGATCTGGCCGGCGAGCCCAAACTGGTACGCAATGACGCCGACATCCAGTTCCACTGGGGCGCAAACCCGCCGGCACCGGGCCTGCCCGCCGACCGTTTCAGCGTGCGCTGGACCCGCGATCTGACGCTGCCCGAGGGGCCCCATCGCTTTGTCGCCCAGGTGGACGACGGCGTACGCCTGTGGGTCAACGGGCACCTGTTGATCGATGCCTGGGAGCATGTGGGGCTGCGCACCTTTGATGGCCACATCTGGCTCCCTGCGGGGACCCACTCGGTGCGCATGGAGTACCGGGAGATGACGGGCAACGCCGTAGCAACGCTGACCTATGGCCGCATCACCCAGTTCGAGGGCTGGCGCGGCGAGTACTATGCCAACCGTGATCTGTCCGGAGCGCCCCGCCTGGTGCGTGACGATGCCAAGATCGCCTTTGACTGGGGTCCGGGCGCGCCGGCGCCCAACATGCCCGTCGACAACTTTAGCGTACGGTGGACGCGCCAGGTCACGCTGCCCGCCGGTACCTATCTTTTCTCGGCCTTTGCCGATGACGGCGTCCGCTACTATGTCAATGACCAGCGGATCATCGATGCCTGGCGCGATTCGTCGGGCGAGCTGCATCAGGCCCAACTCACGCTGCCCGCCGGCACCCATACGCTCCGGGTCGAGTACTATGAGCACCTGGGCAAGGCGGTCATCGAGGCGGGCTGGAGCGTCGTGGCCACCCCCACGCCCACCGCGACGGCGACCCCGATGCCTTCACCGACGCCGACCATGACGCCAACGGCACCGCCCACTGCGACGCCGCCGCCTACAGCCACGCATACGCCGCTGCCGCCGTCCGATCCGACGCCAACGCCGACGGCGTCGCATACGCCGTTGCCGCCCTCCGAGCCGACAGTGACAGTGACGCCGACGGAGACGCCAACGCCGACCATGATACCCACCGAGACGGTGACGCCGACCGCGACGCCGACGGCCACGGCAACCGCAACAGCAACCCCAACGGGGACACTGACGGTTACGCCGACGACGACGGCCACGCCTGTCGGTACGCCGCCTGCGGATCTGGACCTCTGGGTGGTATCCTACTATGCCAATGACAGCCTGCGGGGCACCCCTGTGTACACCGAGGTGGTCACCACCACCCATATGATCGACGTGGACTGGGGCCTCGAGCCACCGCCCGCGGCAGCCGATCTCTTGTCGAACACTTACAGCGTGCGCTGGTCGACGACCCAGGAGTTTGAGCGGGGTTCCTACCAGATCGAGCTCAGCGCCCAGGGCCGCCTGCGCCTGTACGTTGCCGGGCGCCGGCTGGTCAATCGCTGGAATCCCAGGCTGCATCGCGAAGAGTTCATCGTTCCGTTGCGCGCCGGGCTGCATCAGGTCATTGTCGAGTACGCGCCGGGCAGCGAACCGGCCTGGCTGACCTATAGCATCGAGCCCTACGAGCCGATTCAGGCGCCCATCCGCCCCACACTGCTTCCCATACCGGGCCTGTCAGCGTGGCGCAGCAGCCGCCCGTTCTAGGGTCGTGTCGCTGCCGGATCCGATTTTGACAGTATCGCCCGCCTGGTGTAGACTGGCGGCAATGCTCGAAAAAGAAGGTACCCATGGCATACAAGTCTGACGGCCAACTGAGGAGGAGCCGCAGGTTCTAGCCGGACACCCGGTCTGGATGGTTATGCCTGGGCTCCTGGATCATACACGAGATCAAAGCCAGCTCTCCGGACGGGGGCTGGCTTTTTTGTTGTAGCGGGCGCGTGACTGGGCTATGCTGTGGACTGTCAAGGACCGCCGGAGGTGGGAGCAATGGTCAAGGTCGGTATTTTGGGCGCAGCGGGCTATACGGGGTTCGAGCTGCTGAGCATCTTTCAGCGGCATGGCGATGTCGAGGTGACCTTTGCCACCTCGGGCACCTATGTGGGGCAGCGCTATTCCGACGTCTATCCCTGCCCCTATGACATTACCCTGATCGCGCCAGACGAGGCGCCCCTGGGCGATGTCGACGTCGCGTTCCTGTGCACGCCCCACGGTGCCTCG
>SKRJ01000200.1 GCA_007118555.1 Anaerolineae bacterium
ATGAGGAGCTGGTGGCCTACTACAACCAGCGCTATGCCCAGGCCTGCGCCAACTATCCCGATCAGGTCAACATGGGGGGCTACTATCGCACGTTACTCTCGGGCGCCATCGCCATCCTGGGCTGGGAGCTGTTGCTGGAGGCGGCGGCCTACCCGCGGCAGTTTGCCCGGGTGCTGGATGGCATCTACCAGCAGAGCCTGCATCACTATCGCGCCTGGGCCGCCACGCCCATCGAGTTCTTTATGTGCCACGACGACATGGTCTGGTCGCAGGGGCCCTTTATGCGGCCAGACTTTTACCGCGCCGAGGTGTTTCCCCGCTACCGCGAGCTGTGGCGGGTGCTGCACGAGGCCGGCAAGACCGTGATCTATACCTCGGATGGCGACATGAGCCTCTTTGTCGATGACCTGGTCGACGCCGGGGCCGACGTGCTCTGTTTCGAGCCGATGACAGCCCTGGCGCCGGTGGTCGAACGCTATGGTTCGTCTCACGGCATCATCTCGAGCTGCGTCGACGCCCGCACCCTCACCTTTGGCAGCCAGGCCGACATTCGTGCCGAGGTGGACGCGACGCTGGCCCTGGCGCCCTGCTGCCGTGGCCTGGTAGTGGCCGTGGGCAACCACATTCCCAGCAACGTGCCGCTGGAGAACGCCCTGTTCTATATGGAATACCTGCGACAGAACTGGGGCCGGGCGTCCGGCTAGGCGGGGAGAAAAAGCAACAGCCTGGACATGGCGTCCAGGCTGCTAAACCAGGCTACGATCGTGGCTAGGAGCCGGGCTCGGCGGCCTCCACAGGCTCATAGATCTCTTCCTGGCGGCGGAACTGGCTCATGTAGAGCTCGTGGTACTCGCCCTGCTGCGCCAGCAGCTCGGTGTGGGTGCCCCGCTCGACGATGCGGCCATCCTGGATGACCAGGATCTGATCGGCCTTGCGAATGGTGCTCAACCGGTGCGCGATCACCACACTGGTGCGATCCTCCATGAGCTTGTCCAGCGCCTCCTGGATGAGGAGCTCGGTGCGCGTATCCACCGAGCTGGTGGCCTCGTCCAGCACCAGGATCTTGGGCGAGTTGAGGATCGCACGCGAGATGGCGATCATCTGCCGGTGGCCCTGACTCAGGTTCGAGCCTCGTTCGCCCAACCGGGTCTGATAGCCGTCGGGCAGCCGCCGGATGAAATCGTCGGCGTTGGCGACCTTGGCCGCCGCGATCACTTCCTCATCGGTGGCGTCCAGTCGCCCATAGCGGATATTCTCCATGATGTTGGACGAGAACAGGTAGGTGTCCTGCGGCACCATGCCGATGGCCTCACGCAGGTTGGCCTGGGGCACGCTGCGGACATCGCACCCATCGATGGTGATGCGGCCGCTCTGCACGTCATAGAGCCGCAGGAGCAGGTTTACAAAGGTGGTCTTGCCCGCCCCTGTGGGGCCCACCAGGGCAATCATCTGGCCGGGGTTGATTATCACGTTGATGTTGTCCAGCACCGGCTCGTCCTCTTTGTAGGCAAAAGAGACATCCTCATAGACGATCTGTCCATCGACGCGCTCGGGGAGGCAGGTGCCCGCCGGTTCGTCCTTGACGCTCTGCTCGGTGTCCAGCAGCTCAAAGATACGCTCGGCGCCAGCGATGGCCGATTGCATCTGCCCATAGAGGTTGGCCATTTCGCGGATCGGATCGTAGAAACGCCGCACATAGTTCAGGAACGCTACAATGATACCCACGGTCACCAGGGGCGGGCTAAAGCCCAGCACGAGATAGCCGCCAAACCCAATGACCACCGCCGCCGCCAGGGTGCTCAGGACGTCCAGCACCGGCATGAACACGGCGCTGAGGGTCTCGGCCGTCACAGAGGCATCGCGGTTGCGCAGGTTGACGGCGCGGAACTCGTTGATGGTCTCGTTCTCGCGGGCAAAGGCCTGCACCTCGCGAATGCCCGAGATGTTCTCTTGCAGCTCGGCGCTCACATCCCCGATGGTCTTGCGCGTCTCGCGATAGGCGCGCCGCACCCGCCGTGAAAAGTAGGCGGTGGCGCCCAGGATCAGCGGCAGGATGGCAAAGGAGGCCAGGGCCAGCCGCCAGTTCAGGGCGATCATGGCGATCACGATGCCTACCAGCGACAGGCTCATGCGCAGGATGCGCATCAGCCCCGGGCCGAACATGTCGTTGATGACCTGGGTATCGTTGGTAAGGCGGCTCATCAGATCACCGGCCTGGCTCTGATCAAAGAAATCCAGCGAGAGCTTGTGAAGCTGATCCAGGATCTGAGTGCGCATGCTCAACAGCACCCGCTGGCTCACGCGCACCATCAGGCGGAACTGGATCACGTTGAGAATCCACGCCGAGATATAGCTGAGCAGCAGAAGCACCATCACCGCGGTCAGTCCCGTGGCGCGGGGGGCGTCGGGTCCTATGATCCAGGTGAGCCACACCGGGGCGGGGGCATCGGGCTGTGCGATGAACTGGTCGATGGCCACACCGATCAGATAGGGAGCGGCCAGATCGGCCAGGACGCTCAGGACGAGGAACACGCCCACAGCGACCAGGCGACGCTTGAAGGGGGCAAAGTAATCATAGAGCCGCCGCAATACATTGCCCGTATCTTTGGGTTTCTGCACCTCGATGGCGCCTGCACGTCTCATTGCGTCACCTCCTCGGCGGTCTCCACCTTTTGCATCAGATGCCGATCATCCTGCAACTGCGAGGAGTAGATCTCGGCGTACAACTCGTTGGTGCGGACCAGCTCTTCGTGGGTGCCGCGTCCCTTGATTTGTCCATTGTCCAGCACCAGGATCTGGTCGGCGTTCAGCACGGTGGCGACGCGTTGGGCGACGACGATGCTCGTGCGGCCTTGCATCAGGTTGTTCAGCGCCTTTTGAATGCGATACTCGGTGGAAAGGTCCACGCTGGAGGTCGCATCGTCCAGAATCAGAATGGCGGGATCCAGCAACAGGGCTCGAGCGATGGCGATGCGTTGCTTTTGCCCGCCCGAGAGATTGACGCCGCGCTCGCCCACGTGGGTGTCATACCCGTTGGGGAACCGCATGATGAAATCGTGCGCCTCGGCGGCCCTGGCGGCCCGCTCGACCTCCTCGTCCGTCGCCTGGGGGCAACCAAAGGCAATGTTCTCCCGAACCGTGCCATCGAAAAGATTGGTCTCTTGCAGCACGATGCCGATCTGGCTGCGCAACGATTCCAGCTTGACCTCGCGGATGTCATAGTCATCCACGTGTACAGCGCCCTCGCGCACGTCATAAAAGCGTGGAATCAGATTGATGATCGTCGACTTGCCCGAGCCGGTGGTGCCCAGCAGGGCCAGGGTCTGTCCCGGCTCGACGCTAAAGCTTACATTGTCCAGAACCGGCTCTCCTCCCTCATAGTATCGAAAGGTGACATCCTCAAAAGAGATATGGCCCTTGAGCGGGGGCAGCTCGAGGGCCCCGGGCTGCTCGATGACCTCTGACTCGGCGTCCAGCAGCTCGAAAATGCGCACCGCCGAGGCCGAGGCGCTCGACAGCATGGTGACGATGAAACCGATCATCAGCACGGGGAAAAAGGCCATCAGGAGATAGCCGGCAAAGGCCACCAGCTCGCCCAGCGATAGAGTCCCCTCGATCACCTGCATGCCGCCTAGCCAGTAGATGGCCAGCGTGGCGAGGTTCAGCACGCCAAAGATGGTCGGAAAGGCCAACGAGAGGATATTATTGACCCGGATGTTCAGATCGTAGAACTCGAGGTTCACCTCTTCATAGCGTTTGGCCTCGTGGGCCTCGCGTACAAAAGACTTGATCACGCGAATGCCCGCAAAGTTCTCTTGCAGCACCGTGTTCAGATCGTCCAGCTTTTGTTGGACGGCGCGAAAGAGGGGCAGAGCCGCGCGGGCAAAGATGCCGAACAACACCAGGGTAATCGGCACCATGATCAGCATGATCCGGGCCAGCTCGGGGTTGATGGTAAACAGCAAAGCAACCGAGCCGCCGATCATGAACACGGCCGAGAGGAGCATGATGGCGCCGCGCCCCACGAATCCCTGCACGCGGTCCACATCCGAGGTGGCGCGCGTCAGCAACTGGCCGGTGTGCACCTGATCGTGGTAGCTAAAGGACAGCGACTGGATCTTGCCATAGACGTCATTGCGCATGTCAAAGGCGACGCCCTGGGCGGCTCGGGCTGCCAGAGCCCCCTGGCTGAACTGGAAGATCGCGCGCCCCAGCGCCACGCCGATCATCGCCAGGGTAAAGCTGACGACGGCGCTGATATTCTCGACCACGATGCCTTCGTCAATGATGAGCTGCTGCAAGCGGGGGATCAGTAGCATGGCCCCTGTCGCGAGGAGAATGCTGAACAGGGAGCCCAGGGCCAGATACCAGTACGACTTGAGATAACGAAAGGAGCGTAACAGTTGTTTCACGTTGGGTCACCTGCTATGCGTAGGCTCGATGGTGTACAGTTCTCATGTCATGATTCCGGGTTCTGATGATTGCCATCAAAGGCGCGGCCCAGGGCCGACATGCCTTCGATGATGAGCTCGCACTCTTCCTCGGACAGATCACGCAAGGCGCGGGAGACATGGGCCTGCGCCACATTGCGGATGTGCTCCAGGACGCCGCAGCCCCGTTCCGTGATCTCGATGAGCACCCTACGGCGGTCATCGGGGTCCCGCCGTCGAAGCACCCAGCCACGCTCTACCAGCGTCGAGATCGAGTTGGACATGGTCGGCAGGCTGACCTCGAGCTTGGCCGCCAGCGTGCTCAGATTGGTAGGGCCCTCGGTCAGAATGAGCAACACACGAAAATGCCCCGGATCGGGGCTGTGCTCATCATGCCGCCAATCCGAAGCGAGCGCTCGCATGAATCGGGGGATAACGTCAACGATCAGACTGGCTGCCTGTGTATACTTGTCTGACATCGTTTAGCCTCTCTAATTATTAGCACTCCTAATTCTAACCGCAATCGGTAATCGCGTCAAGATTCTGAAACCTTTTGTCGCCTGGCGTGTCATACAGAGTGAACGCGTTGCCGCCGCCATAGAGCCATCTTTTGGTTCAGGCGGTGCACGCACCTATATCGAAACAGGAGGCCTGTTCGCATGCGTGTTTTGCTCGTCTACCCCGAGTTCCCTGACACCTTCTGGAGCTTTCGCCACGCTCTGAGCTTTATCCGCAAAAAGGCCTCGTTTCCGCCTTTGGGGCTGATCACCGTAGCGGCCCTGCTGCCCGAGACCTGGGAAAAGCGTCTGGTGGATCAGAATGTCCAGACGCTGACCGATGAGGACCTGGCATGGGCGGACTATGTGTTCGTGAGTGCCATGATCGCTCAGCGCGCGTCCACCCACGAGTTGGTGGCCCGCTGCAAGCAGGCCGGCGTGCCCATTGTGGCCGGAGGGCCGCTCTTTTTGGGCGAGTGGAAGGATTTCGCCGCCGTGGATCACTTTGTCCTGGGGGAGGCCGAGGTTTCCCTGCCGCCCTTTTTGGAGGACATGGCGCGGGGCCAGCTCAAGCGGGTGTACGAGTGCGAAGGCTTTGCTGATATGCATACCACGCCGACACCCCAGTGGGATCTGGTGGAGCTAGAGCACTATTCCTCCATGTGCCTCCAGTACTCGCGCGGTTGCCCCTTTGACTGCGAGTTCTGCAACATCACCGCCATGCTGGGCCGCCGTCCCCGGACCAAGACCGCCGCACAGATCGTTCGCGAGCTCGATGCCCTTTACGAGACGGGCTGGCGCGGCAGCGTGTTCTTTGTCGATGATAATCTGATCGGCAACAAGCGCGAGCTCAAGCAAGAGATCCTGCCGGCGGTCATCGAGTGGCGCCAGGGCAAGGCGGGCTACGCCTTTCAGACCGAGGTATCCATCAATCTTGTGGATGATCCCGAGTTGATGGATCTGATGGTGCAGGCCGGGTTCGAGCGGATCTTTGTGGGCATCGAGACCCCCGATGAGGACTCGCTGGCCGAGTGCAACAAGATCCAGAACCGGGGCCGCGACCTGGTGGCCGCGGTGCATCGCATGCATGAGGCCGGGCTAGAGGTGCAGGGCGGGTTTATCGTCGGGTTCGATAGCGATACGCCCTCGATCTTTCAGCGGCAGATCGAGTTCATCCAGCGCAGCGGCATCGTGACGGCGATGGTGGGCCTGTTGCAGGCGCCGTTTGGCACCCGCCTGTACGAGCGCCTGCGCGAGGAGGGGCGCCTGGTGGGCGCTACCTCGGGAAACAACACCGATGATACGATGAATTTCGAGCCCAAGATGGCCCCCGAGCTGCTGCACGAGGGCTACCATCGCATCCTGCAGACCATCTATGCGCCCGAGTACTACTACCAGCGGGTGCGTACCTTTCTCAGGACCTATAACAAGTCACGGATCATCCGCTATAGGCTCGACTGGCAGTATCTG
>SKRJ01000461.1 GCA_007118555.1 Anaerolineae bacterium
AGGCATCAGATGGCGTTCAATGTCAAGAAACGGGGCAAGCTGACCTATTACTACTCGGGCGATGAGCCTGTGCTCTCGTCGCTGGTCACGGAAGAGCAGCCCGACGGCGACCTCAAGATCTATTTCGCGGGATTGACGGGCGGCTACTCGGCCAAGGGCGTTCTGGGGCTGGATGACCTGGTCAGCATGGATCCCAAACGCGAGATCCCGCTGGTGTTCGACTGCTGGGAAAAGTGGCTGCGCGACGCCGGCATCTGCGAGTCCATCGGCGAGGTGGATTTCATCGAGATCCACGCCTTTGGCTGCCAGCCCAAGTCCCCGAGTCCCCTGGCGGATCCCGCCGGATACGCCGCCGAGCAGGAACGCCTGCGGCGCGAGTACGCCGAGGCCTACCGCAAGCTATTCAAGGAGCGCATGCCCGGGCGGGGCGTACCGGCCCGCTTTACCGTGCATGTGGTGGATGTGCCCGACACGGCCGCGTCCTACGAGTTCTACGGGGTGGCGCTCTTGCAGCGTTCGCTCACGCACGAGTAGGGGCATGTTGCGCTGAAGCGCACGGGGCGACCCGCCTGCTACAACGCGGTAGGCGGGTCTCGTCGCTGTCCGGCCCCTGCCTACTCCTCGGTGATGGTCACGCGCAGGATCTGGTCGGCGGGGGGCAGCCAGGCCGATCCCACGGAAGGGTCGCGCATCGTCAGGCTCTCGGCCACGTCCAGGCCCTCGATCACCCGCCCAAAGAGGGTGTACTGGCCGTCCAGCGTCTCTTGCGCCGCATACGTGATAAAGAACTGGCTCCCATTGCGATCGCGTCCTGCGTTGGCCATCCCTACGAGGCCGGCCCGATCGAAACGCGCCCCGGGCGTGATCTCGTCGGCAAAGGTATACCCCGGGCCGCCCATCCCCGTCCCCGAGGGATCGCCCGCCTGGGTCACATACCCGGGTATCACACGGTGGAACGGAGTCTCATCGTACCAGCCCTGGCGCGCCAGATACACAAAGCTATTGACGGCGAGGGGCGCCTGTTGCGAAAATAGCTCGATGACGATGTCGCCCCGGGTGGTGTGCAGAGTGGCCAGATACTGTTTGCGGGGGCGAACTACCTGTGGCGGACATGCCGTGAACTGCCGCTCCTTGAGCTGGATGAGCTGGATATACGCCCCCAGCGTCCAGGCATCCATGGGCCCCTGATAGTACTGGCCGTTGATGACCAGGCTGGGGGTGGCGTCCAGGCCCAGGGCAATGGCCTGCTCATAGGCGCCCTGGATATCGGCCGCCATCCGCTCGTCGGCGAGGTCTGCCTCAAAGCGCTCGGAATCCAGATCCAACTCCCAGGCCTGGTCCACAAGCCAGTAGCCAAAGAGCTCGTCGGGGATCTCGACCCACCCCTTTTGCGCCTCGAACAGGAGGTCGTGCATGGCCCAGAACTGGCCCTGGGCGCCCGCCGCCTCGAGGGCTTGCGCCGCCGGCAGGGCCTTGCTATGCAATTGCGCCAGGGGCAGATGCCGGTAGACCACGCGCAGATCGTCGGGGTAATCATCGCGCAAGCGGCCCAGGGCCATGGCCAACGCGGCCGAGTGAGGGCACTCCAGGTCCATGTAGGCGATGAACGTCACCGCAGCCTCAGGCGGTCCCCACGCCCATTCGTCCTCGCCTACGGGCGCAAAGGGCGAGGGGCCGTCGGGGATGATGGATTCCTCGGAGAGCGTGCAGGCCATGGCGCGACGTGGGCTGAGGTAACCCCAGCCCACCAACGCATACACCAGCCCGGCGGCCACCACAAGGGTCAGCCCCAGGAGCAACCCGCCGCGCCCTGGCATGCGATCCACTACCAGAACCTGCGTCGGACTATCGGAAGCAACAATTGGAACGAGCGAGGAGCCGGCTCGAACAGGGCGAATCTGCCCGTCTGGGCGAACTCGCAGGTCAGTGTGTTGTTCTCGGGCTGTACGGTGCAGTCGACACCCGTGGTGCCCCAACCCGCGGGGGTTGCCCAGCGCCGCAGGTGCAGGTCCTCCGCCTCCGGATCAAGCAGGCAGGCCGGGTCATAGGTCAGCACCAGAGCGAGGGGCAGCGACGGCTGCACCGGATTGCCCCCCGCGTTCAGGGCGGTCAATGTCCAGTGGCTGCCGGCAAAGCGCCAGCCCGGGATATCCAGGACGTTGTTGGAGGCCTGCAGGAACTGGACGCTGGCGCCCGGTCCAAAGGCCCCGACGGGGATGGTGACCGTGATCGCCGTCGCGCAGCTCGGCAGCGGCAGGTTGGCCACCAAAATCGTGGCCACATCGGGCGGCAGCGGGTCTGGCGGCGGGGGTGGCACGCGCAGGGCGATCTCGGCCCGCCGCTCCAGTTGGCCGCTGTGGGCCACAAAGGGCAGCGTATAGTCCGCCGCGGGCACGCCCGGCGCTACGCTGACGGTGGCATGGACCAGCATCGATGTCGTGCTGGTCGATGCCTGCACAGGCATCCAGCCCCGAGGCGCCGGCATCTGGCGCGTTGGCGCCGGGATGTTGCCCCATCTCTCCAGTTGGGCCAGGGTACCCCCTTCGCCCTGGGGCTCATAGGCCAGGGCCTGCAGCGTGATGCCCTCCGGGAGCTGGTGTGTGTCCAGCGCCACATACACATCAGAGAACAGGTCGTCGGTCATGGTCAGCTCCAGGATCGTCGTCAGCGCCTGCTGGCCGGGTGGCAGTTCGAGAGCGGGTTGCAGCGCCACCAACTGCATATTACCCTGGGGCACGGTAAACGTCTCTGTCTGTGACCAGGAGGCGAGATCGTGATCCAGGTCGAGGGCCGCAATGCGCACGGTATAGGTCCGCAGCGGGCTGAGGCCGCCAAAGTGCGCATAGTGGATGGGCTCGATGTCGGGCAGATCCTCATGGTCAGCGTAGTGCACCGAGAGGCCCGTGGTGATTACATGGGTGACGCCGGCCTCGGTGACCTCCAGCAGATAGGTGTTTACGTCGGGATGATCATAGGGCAGGAACTCGATGTACAGGCCTTCGGGCTCGATCTGTGCCGTGATCACGGTGTCGAATGTATCTGACCAGGTATCTCTGTGGTCGATCGAGATCAGGGCGGCGCCGGCCATCTGCTTGACGGCGTCATAGTCGGCGGCCGCGATGCGGACCTGGTTCCACGCCGCGGGGAGTTCCTCCGCAGCCGTGGCCTCTACACCCCAGACGTAACCCTGGACGGGCGGGCTCACGCCGTCCTCCACGCGCACCCACAGTTTGTAGTCGCCGCTCTGCAGGAACGAGAGATCGATGGTGGTCGTGATGACGGTACCCTTGGCGGCCAGGGGGTCGGAGAGCACGAGCTGGGCCACCTCCAGGCCCTGGAACAGCGTGACCTCTTCGGTGCGCGTATCACCGGACGAGCCCACCATGCCCTCGGGGAGCGGGATCTCCAGGGTGTCGGTCAGAGGGCCGTCATTGGCATAGATCTGCATGGTCACCGGATGGTGATCGGAGAGCAGCTCGTAGGCAACGAGGGTGTTCTCCAGGTCGCTGGCATCTACCGTCAGGTTGGTCAGGATGGGCGGGTTGGGTGCCGCCACCGCGCTGATGTTGATGATGGCGTTCTCGATATCGCCCTCGATGGACACCGTCCAGGTACCCTTGGTCGCCTGATCTACTGCGTACACCGTGGTCGTTATCACCCCGATGGTCGGCGCATAGTTGGCATCGCGGATCTGCAGCAGCGCCAGGGCATCGGGGCTGCCGTCCATGCGGGCCAGCAGCAGGGTCTGGACGTCCCCATCCTCGACCGGGGCGTCCGTGGCCGAGAGGGCCACGCCGCTATAGTAGACATAGGCGCGGCCTCCGCCGTCCCCCGCCGGCTCGCCGATGGCGAAATCGGCATAGCCGTTGCCGGTGGCGTCGCCGCCCCCCGCCACGCTCTCGCCAAAGGAGGCGCCCGCTTGCCCGGGCCCGCTCACCGACCAGGGCGCCCGAGCCTGGCTGAGCACCTCGGCGTGCGACAGAGTCACGCCCTGCGCCTCGCCGCCGGCCACCAGCACCTGGCCATCGCCAAGCAGCGTCGCTGTGTGACTGCGACGGGCTACTTGGAGGCTCGGCGCCGCTTCCCATGTCCCGGTCGCCGGGTCATAGATCTCGGCTGAAGAAAGAAGGCTGCCGCCCCCGGCCCATCCCCCCGCCACGAGGACGCGACCGTCGGGGAGCAGGGTGCTTGAGTGATCGCCACGCGCGGCGGCCATGCTGCCGGTCAGGGTCCACAGTCCCGTGGCGGGATCATAGAGCTCGGCGCTGGCAAGGAAGGCGCCGCCCTCACCGCCCACTACCAGCACCCGACCGTTGGGGAGCAGCGTGGCTGTATGACGGTCGCGGACGGCGTTCATGCTACCGGTGGCGCTCCAGGTACCCGTTTCCGGATTGTACAATTGGGCGCTGGCGCCGCCGGGCCAACCGCCCGCCACCAGCACCCGGCCGTCTGCCAGCCGTGTCGCCGTATGGTTCGCGTGCGGCCCTGTCATGTTGCCGGTGGCTGTCCAACTGCCCGTAGCCGGGTTATACAGCTCGGCGCTGACCAGGTAGGAATGGTCCGCAGCGCTCCCGCCGGCGATCAACACCCTGCCATCGGCCAGCAGGGTGGCCGAGTGCCAGGCGCGTCCCGTCTGCAGGCTTCCCGTCCAGGCCCAGATTCCGGTGGATGGATCATAGATCTCGGCGCTTGCTCTTCCTTGTTGGCCTCCCACGGCCAGCACGCGCCCATCATCCAGGCGCGTTGCCGTGTGGCTGACGCGGCTCGCCTCTGTGCTGCCTGTCGGGATCCATTGCCGGGTTGCCGGGTCATACAGCTCGACATTGGCGTTTCCGAAGAAACCTCCCGTTACCAGCACCCGACCGTCGTTCAGTTCTGTTGCCTGGTGGAACCACCGCGCGGTGTGCAGGCTGTCGGTCTCCGCCCAGCCCGATACGCCGATGCCTGCGCCCGAGCCGTAAAAGAGGGTGACCTCCCCCTGCCCGGCGCTACCGCCGCTATAGGCCCCGACGAGGATATCGGCATAGCCGTCGCGGTTCACGTCACCGGCCCCGGACACTGCGGCCCCGAACCAGTCGCTTTCGCCAACGCCGGTGCCGGTCCAGACCGGCGCCTCAGAGAGGCCTGTTGCCGAGCCGGCGTACAGGTGGGCGGTTCCCGCATCCCACCCCCAGTTATTCGCGCCAATCAGGACGTCGTCATAACCATCACCGTTGACATCACCGGCGCCTGCGAGGGCCTCGCCAAAGCCGCACCAGAATCCCGTATCACCGCTCACAGTCCAGGCGGGCGTCGGCGCCAGCCCGGCCTGCGAGCCGAGGTACGCATAGACCTTGGCCCTGGGACAGTCGTCTCCAGACTCGCGATACCCCGGCGCTCCTATCAGGATATCAGCGTATCCATCGCCGTTGACATCGCCTGCTGCTGCCAGCGTGGCACCGAACATGTCCTCGTTGTTCTCACCGGTGGCGCTCCAGAAACGCGTCGGGTCAAAGATCTCTGTGTCTGGCTCCCGCCCAGTGCCTCCCACCAGGACCGCCCGTCCGTCTGCCAGGAGCGTCAGTGTAGGCCAATCGCGCATCTCCTGGATGGAACCAGCGAGTACCCAGGTGTCTCTGTGCGGGTCATAGAGCTCGCCCACGGGATCAAACGACTCGCCTCCGGCCACGAGCACGCGGCCGTCCTGCAGGGCCACCGCCGCGTGGCCATGTCGACCAAGGTGCATGTCGGCGACCCTAGACCATGCCTGCTCTTCGGGCACGTACACCTCGGCACTGTTGGAGCTGCCATCACCGAGTCCTCCCGTCACCAGAACCCTGCCGTCGGGCAGCAGGGTGGCCGTGTGCGAGCCACGCGCATCGTTCAGGTCGCTTTCCACGAGCCGTTCCCAGGACCCGCCTTCCATGTCCGGGTGGTACAACTCTGACTGCCGCACCGCCAAGCCCCTATCATCCCAGCCGCCGGCGACGAGCACGGTTCCGTCCAGGAGCCGGGTCGCGGTATGATTCGTCCGGCGCAAGTGCATGGTGCCTGCAGCGCTCCATAGCCCGGTGGCCGGGTCATAGATCTCGGCGGTATTGGCCACGGTATCGCCCGTATCACCTCCCGTCACGAGTACACGCCCGTCGTTGAGGAGTGTGGCGGTATGATCGGCGCGCCCCTCGTCCAGACTGCCGGTAAGCGTCCAATGGCCGGTGTCGGGATTGTAGATCTCGGCGCTGGAAAGCGCGTTCCATTCGTCGTCCCAGCCACCCACCACCAGGACCCTGCCGTCGGCCAGAGGCGTGGCCGTATGAGCACGGCGCACCTGGCTC
>SKRJ01000018.1 GCA_007118555.1 Anaerolineae bacterium
AGCGCAACGCCCTGTACCTGTCGATGCGTCCCCAGGCCCTGGACGCGCCCGAGTTTGGCATGTGGGACCGCCGGCAGCTCGGCCGGGTGCTCTTTCCCGAAGCAGAGCGTGAGGCCGACCTGCGTTGGGTGGGGGGCCACAGCGTCGCCGCTCTGCTGCGTACGATCCCGCAGCGCGATTGGGTCGCCTTTGATGGCGGCCTGCGCCTGGTGGGCCACGGCATCCCCTACCTGCTGGATCACGACCGGGCCCTGGTGTTGACCACCTACTGGACCTTTGAGGCGCTGCAAGGTCTCGATCCCGCAAGCCAGCATCGCCTCACCTGGCTGCTCTATGGTCAGGACGGGGCCCTGGTGGCTCGGGCAACCGAGTTTGGGCTGTCCGAGGTGGCATGGCGCGAGGGGCTGCTCCTCAAGCAATCCCACGCGATGGCGCTGCCCCAGGGCTTGCCGGAGGGCCCCTACGAGATGCACCTGCTCATCGAGCGCTGGCCCGAGGGCCAACGCAATCTGATATCGGACGACGAGGGCACCGCCGTAAGCGATCGTTATGTGATCGGTCCCTTTCGCTTTGACGATTGAGGCTGGCGCCCGACCCATCCAGGAGGTGACACATGACCGACCGGCAAGCTGTTGACCTGTACGAGATCTCGGACGAGGTGCTGCATCGCATGACCCATGGCGGCGTGCTATGCACGGTGATGGATGGCCAGGACGCCACCAATATCATCACGCTGGGTTGGGGGCAGATCGGGCCTGGATACCACGGCAACCCCATCTGCATCATCGCCATCACGCCACGCCGCTACTCGTGGCACATGATCGAAGAGGTGCCCGAGTTTGTGCTGGGCATCCCGGATGATGCGCTGCAGGAGGCCGCCCTGCTGTGCGGGACCCGCTCGGGCCGCGATTGCGACAAATGGTCCGAGGCCAACCTGACGGCCGTCCCCAGCCTGCACGTGGGGCCGCCCTCGATCCGCGAGTGCCCGATCAACATCGAGTGCCGCGTCTATACCAAGGTGGCGCCGCCCCATATGCTCCTGACCCCCGAGCACCGCGAGTGGCCGGTGGACGAGCAGCACACCATCTATTTCGCCGAGGTGCTGGGCACCTACCGCTGGTGAGCCACGCTCTGCAGGGGGCATTCCCGCGCGAGCCAGGGACCTATGTCCTGGTGTTTGCACTGGCGCAAGAGTGCACCCTGGCCGTCGGGCGCCGCCGCACAGAAACGTTCCACGCCGGCTACCATTTGTATGTGGGCAGCGCCCTGGGCGGGCTGGCGGGCCGGCTGCGGCGTCACTTGATCGGGCCCCGGCGCCGACACTGGCATGTGGATGCCCTGCTTGACGCCGCGCCCGTGATCGAGATATGGTACGCGCTCACGAGTCAGGGCACCGAGTGCGTATGGGCATCCCGCCTGGAGCGGGCACCCGGGATCGAGCCGGGCGCCGCGCGCTTTGGCGCATCGGACTGCCGCTGCCGGACCCACCTGTTCTACAGCCGAGAGCGGCCCACCAGCGAGGCGCTGGATGACCCGGGGGTGGAAACAACTCTGTGGGGAAAAGCCTGTGACTGATTCGAGGGAATGGGCGCCGGCCGACATCACAAACGCGTGCTTGCAATTCTTAACAAGTCGAGTATACTATTGGAGTAGATTCGTGGGCGCTGGCGCCTTGTCGCCAGCTACGTCACGCCATTCGCAAGGGAGCAAGATGACCATCACCAAAGAGATGACCATTCAGGAGATCGTGTCGCAGCACCCCGAGACGGTGCGCGCCTTTTTCAAGCACGGTCTCATGTGCGTAGGCTGCGCCGCGGCCCGCTTCGAGTCGCTAGAGCAGGGCGCTCGGGCGCACGGCATTGACGTAGACGAGCTCGTCGCTGACCTGAACGAAGCCGTAGAGCAGCAACAGGTAGAGAGCTAGTCGTATTACGCAGAGAGGCTGCCCAGGATTGGTGTCCTGGGCAGCTTTGTGCTATCGTTCGGCCAGCTCGTTTGGTGAGACTGGAGGCCCCTATGCAGGATGTGGAAGGCAGCAAAGAGCACGCCCTGGAAGCGCACGAGCGGCTCCTGGAGCACTATGGCGAGCCGGACTGGAAGGCACAGCGGCCTCCTCTGGACGAGCTGGTGATGACCATCCTCTCCCAGAATACCTCGGACGCCAACTCGCACCGCGCCTGGGAGAACCTCCGGGAACGCTTTGACACCTGGCAGCAGGTGGCTGAGGCCGACACCGCCGAGGTAGAGGAGGCCATCCGCATGGGCGGCCTGGCGGGCACCAAGGCGCCCCGCATCCAGCAGATCATTCGCGATCTGATCGACGAGCATGGCGAGCCGACCCTGGATCACCTGGAAGAGATGTCGGTCGAGGAGGCCCGCGACTATTTGCTGGATCTGCCGGGCGTGGGCCCCAAGACCGCCGCCTGCGTGCTGCTCTTTGCGCTGCATATGCCCGTCATGCCGGTGGACACCCACGTGCACCGGGTCTCTCTGCGGCTGGGGTTTGTGCCCGCCAAGACATCGGCCGAAAAGGCCCACACCCTGCTGGAGGAACTGCTCCCTGAGGAGCTGTACTACCCCTTTCATCTGCTCCTGATTCAACATGGGCGCACCCTGTGCAAGGCCCAGCGCCCCCTCTGCGAGGATTGCCCCCTCACCGACCTCTGCGCCTACTATGCGGAGCAGGACGCCGAGCCCGGCGACGCGTAGCGATCGGTCGGCTGCGCCGCTCCACTGGGCGCTTGATCCACAGGGTGCTTGCAAAGCCCTCGTCATAGTCAAGTTGGCGTGTTGACAGAGTGCATCTTCCGCTTGCTGGGCGATGACAAGCATCGCCCGTCCAAAATAAAGTAATCAAGCGTAAAAAAAGTAGGGACGAAGCTCGTCTTTGCCCCAAGACGCACGAATCGGTGTTTGCAACTCCAGGATATTCGCGGTCTTTGGAAACGCCCTGGCTTGATCCACAGGGTGCTTGTCCTCTCCTTTGCTTTGGCCTAGAATAGCTAGCATAGTCATTCGACGTGTTCCCCGGCGGCAGAAGACTGCCGTGGCAGAGGACTGTCCGCGGGCACACGTTTCCGTGATCTGCCAGTGCAAAGGAGCAACATGACACCAGAGTTGATCGCCGATTATGCCTGCGCCACCGGGGAGAACCCCCTCTGGCATCCGGACGAAGAGCGTGTCTACTGGACCGATATCCCCACAGGGCGCCTGTTCCGCTACGATCCCGCCACCGGCCATCACGAGATGTGCTATCAGGGCCCCAGCGTGGGCGGGTTCACCATTCAGGCCGACGGCAAGCTGCTGCTCTTTATGGCCAAAGGCGCCATTCGCGTATGGCACGACGGATTCCACGACACCATCGTGCCCGAGATCCCCGAAGAGCGCGAGTCGCGGTTCAACGACGTCATCGCCGATCCGGCGGGACGCGTCTTTTGCGGCACCATGCCCACCCCCGATCGCCTCGGGCGCCTCTATCGGCTGGACACCGACGGCAGCCTGGAGGTCGTGGTCGAAAATGTCGGCACCTCCAACGGCATGGGCTTTACCCCCGACCTGGAGCACATGTACTATACCGATACCCGCCAGCGCACCATCTACCTCTTTGACTATGATGGCGGCACGGGCGAGATCAGCAACCAGCGTGTGTTCACCGTTGTGCCCGAGAATGAGGGCGGGCCCGACGGCCTGACGGTGGACGCCGAGGGCCATGTCTGGTCGGCGCGCTGGGGCGGCTACTGCGTCGTACGCTACGATCCCGAGGGCGGCGTCGTCAAGCGGCTCGATTTCCCGGTACCCAAGGTCTCGTGCCCCACCTTTGGTGGCCCCGACTATACCGACATGTACGTCACAACGGCCGGCGGCAACAACAAGCCCGACGAAGGCCAAGAAGCGGGCGCCCTGTTCCGCGTCGATCCGGGCGTCAAGGGCGTGCCCGAGTTCCGTTCACGGGTTGGCTAGATGACATACGGAGGTTCGTCCATGTCCAAAGCGTTTTCGGTGCCCATAGAGCCCAACTGGCGCGGTCTGATCGATTGCATCCTGCGTCGGGGCACGCCGGATCGGGTGTACCATATCGAGTTGTTCCTCGATCCCGAGGTACAGGAGGCGGTGTGCCGCGAGTTTGACCTGCTGGCGGGGCTCGATCCTGACGAGCCCGCCTTTCCGCTGCGGCGCCAGATCGCGATCCAGCGCGCCATGGGCTATGACTATGTGGTGTGTGGCCCCGACGCGGTCGAGATGCCCTTTCACCGGGCCATCACCGACGACACCGCCGATCTCGGGCGCGCCAACGGGCGCAGCTATATCGACGAGCACGCCGGCCCCATCACCAACTGGCAAGAGTATGAGGCGTTTCCCTGGCCCGATCCCGCCGAGGCCACTTTTCGCGTCATGGAGTGGTACCAGGAGCACCTGCCCGACGACATGTGCGTCATCGCCGGGCTGACGGGCCATTTCTGCGAGTGGCTGACCTGGCTGATGGGCTATGAGACCCTCTGCTATGCCCTGTATGACCAGCGCGACCTGGTGGAGGCCCTCAGCGAGCGTATCCTGGACTATTTCGAGGTGACACTCCAGCGCCAACTGGGCTATGACCGGGTGCAGGCCGTGTGGGGCAGCGACGACATGGGCTTTCGCTCGGCAACGCTGATCAGCCCCGCCGACATGCGCGCCTTTGTGCTGCCGGGCCACAAGCGGCTGGCCGAGATGACCCACGCCGCCGGGCTGCCCTACCTGCTGCACGCCTGCGGCAACCTGCGCGAGATCATGGATGATCTGGTGGACGACGTAGGCATCGACGCCAGGCACTCGTACGAGGACACCATCGAGTCGGTGGTGGATTTCGTCCGCGACTATGGCGACCGGGCAGCGGCCCTGGGCGGCATCGACGTCGATTTCCTCTGCCGCGCCGACGAGGAGCAGGTGCGCCAGCGGGTGCGCGAGATGCTGGCCGCCTGCCACGACGGCGGCGGCTACTGCCTGGGCACGGGCAACAGCGTCGCCAACTATATCCCGCTGCGCAACTATTTCGCCATGGTGGACGAAGGCCGCCGCTATTCGCCCTAGTGACGCTCAAGGAGTCCCACGTGCGACCCAACATCCTGTACATCCACTCTCATGATACGGGGCGCTACATACAGCCCTATGGGCATCCCGTGCCGACGTCCCACCTGCAGCGCCTGGCCGAGCAGGGTATTGTCTTTCGGCAGAACTATTCCATGGCGCCCACCTGCTCCGCCAGCCGGGCCGCCCTGCTGACGGGCATGGCGCCTCACTCGGCGGGCATGATCGGCCTGGCCCACCGGGGGTTTGCCCTGCACGACATGCGCCAGCACCTGGTGCACACCCTGCACGACGCGGGGTACACGTCGGCGCTGGTCGGCGTGCAGCATGTGTCCGCCCGCGACGAAAAGATCGGCTATCACCGGGTGGTGCTGCCGCGGTCGCAGCGGAGCGCCGAGGCGGTGGCGCCCGCCGCCGTCGAGTACCTGCGGCAGGCGCCGGACCAGCCCTTTTTCCTGAGCGTGGGCTTTGCCGAGACCCACCGCGTGTTCCCCGAGCCGGGCCCCGACGACGATCCGCGCTATGTCCGGCCGCCCGATCCGCTGCCCGACACGCCCGAGACCCGGCGCGACATGGCGGCGTTCCACACGTCGGCCCGCGCCCTGGATGCGGGCATGGGCCGGGTGTTCGACGCGCTGGACGAGACCGGCCTGGCGGACAATACGCTGGTGATCTGCACCACTGACCATGGCCTGGCCTTTCCTGACATGAAGTGCACCCTGACCCAGCACGGCCTGGGGACGATGCTGATCATGCGGGGACCGGGCGGCTTTGGCGGGGGGCAGGTGTGCGACGCCCTGGTCTCTCACGTCGATCTCTTTCCCACCCTGTGCGACCTGCTCGGCATCGCGCCGCCCGCCTGGCTCCAGGGGCGCTCGCTGCTGCCGCTGGTACGCGGCGAGACGAATGCCGTCAACGACGCCGTGTATGGCGAGGTGACCTACCACGCCGCCTACGAGCCGCAGCGTGCCGTGCGCACCACCCGCTACAGCTATGTGCGGCGTTACGGCTCGCGCACCCGTCCGGTGCTGCCCAACTGCGACGACAGCCCCAGCAAGGACCGCTGGCTGGAGGCCGGTTGGGCCGAGCATCGCTTGCCCCGGGAAGAGCTCTATGATCTGGTGCTCGACCCGCTGGAGCGGCGCAACCTGGCCGACGATCCGGCGCTGGCGCCTGTCCGAGACGAGATGCGTCAGCGGCTAGAGCGCTGGATGGAGCGCACCGACGATCCC
>SKRJ01000229.1 GCA_007118555.1 Anaerolineae bacterium
CTCTGCGCCTCGTGCTCATGCTACAGGCTACTAGTCGCGCTGGAAACGACGCATCGGGTTGCCCTCGGCATCCACCACGTCCACGATCAGGGGCATCTGGCCCAGGGCGTGGGTGGAGCAGGAGAGGCAGGGGTCATAGGCGCGGATGGCGGCCTCGACGCGGTTCAGCATCCCCTCGGTCAGATCGTTGCCATCGATGAACTCTTTGGCGACCATGTCCACCGAGTTGCTCATGGCCCAGTTGTTGCCGCCGGTGGCGACGATCAGGTTCACGCGGGTGATCACGCCGTGGTCATCGGTGTGATAGTCGTGCCAGAGGGTGCCGCGGGGCGCCTCGATCACGCCGACGCCGTGGCCGGTGATCTGGGTGCGGGTGTTGCGGATATCCTCCGAGAGAATGTCCTCATCCTCACACAGGACCCGGATCTGCTCCAGGCCGTAGAGGGCCTCGATCAGGCGGGCATAGTGATAGTACAGCGACGGCTCCACCGGCCCCTCGGAGAGCGCCTTGAAGTTCTTGAGCTCTTTGTTGGCCAGCGGGGTCGTGATGCGGTCGGCAATGTTCAGGCGGGCCATGGGCGCCACCCGATAGACCCCGTCAGGAAAGCCCATCGGCTTGTAGTAGGGGAACTTCAGGTACGTCCAGTCCCGGCTGACCTCTTGGATATGATCGAGATAGTCCTTGCCGTCGAAATCGACGACATGGTTGCCCTGGGCGTCAATGATGCGCAAGGGCCCATCCCACAGCTCGAGGGCGCCGTCGTTGGTCATGCCCATGTACATAGTAGAGAAGTTGGCAAAGCGCTGGACGACGTCCTGGTTGGCCGAGAGCCAGTCCTTGGCGATGGCGATGCCGGCCTGCAGGAACTCGATCATCTCGTCGTTCTCGCTCAGGATCAGGTCGCGATTCTTTTCCGAGAGGGGCGCGGCGACGCCACCGGGCACGGCCCAGTGCTGATGAAGGCGGCGGCCGCTCAGCAGCCGGATGACCTCCTGGCCATACTTGCGCAAGCGCACGGCCTTGAGAGCCAGCTCGGGGTCGACCTCGATCAGGCCAACCAGGTTGCGCACCAGCGGATCCGCATCAAAGCCCAACAGCAGATCGGGCGACGACAGGTGGAAAAAGCTCAGCGAGTGCGACTGGACCATCTGTCCCATGTGCAGCATCTGGCGCAGCAGGGTCGCCGGGCGGGGCGGCTCGACGCCAGCCACGCCATCGCACGCCTTGGCCGCGGCCAGGTGATGGCTCACGGGGCAGATGCCACAGATGCGCGGCGTGATGACGGGCATCTCGTAGAACATGCGCCCCTCGGAGAACTTTTCAAAGCCGCGGAACTGGTCGATATGCAAAAAGGTCTCGGCCACCTGGTTGCTATCATCCAGATGGATGGTCACCCGCGCGTGTCCCTCGATGCGGGTTACCGGATCAATCGTTATCTTTTGGCCCATTCTCTTGCTCCTATGGCTCTATGCCGTGATTGGGTCGATCTAGTCGTAGGTGAGCAGGTCTTCGGTCAGCTTGGGCTCTCGCCCTGCCACCAGTTCGGTCAGCACATAGGCGATCACATGGGCTGGCGGCGGACAACCGGGTAGGTGATAGTCTACCTTGACAATGTCGCGCACCGACTTGACCGTGGGGTAGAGCTTGGCGATCTCGGGCGAACGGGGCACCTCTTGCTCGGGCGCGGTGCTGTCCGTCTCGGTGTAGGCATAGCTCAGCACCTCTTCGGTGTCGAAAAAGTTGCGCATGGTGCAGATGCCGCCAAAGACGGCGCAATCGCCCATCGAGATCAGGATGCCGCAGCGATCGCGCATGCGGCGCGCCACCTCTTCCTGGTGGTCGTTGGATACAGCGCCGGTCAGGATGCCCACGTCAACGCCGCTCTCGGGTGGATGCTTGAGGTCGGTGATGGGTGACGAGAGCAACTGCACGTGCTCGAGAATCTCGATCAGCAGCTCGTCCATATCGAGCAACGACATGTGACAGCCGGAGCATACGTCCAGCCAGTCGGTGCTTAGCGTGATCTTGGCCATGTATTCCTCCCAGGCCCGTTTGGCGAATGATTACTGGGCCAGTGCGGCCAGTGAATTGAACATCTCGTTGAACGGGATAGCGCGGGTCTCGACGCCAGCCACGACCTCACAGACCATCCCATCGGCGTTTACCGTGGTGCCAGCCTTCTCAAAGGTGGTGGGCATCGGCAGAATCAGGTCGGCGACCTCATCCCATGGCTGGCGATAGCTGGTCGTGACGATCACGGTGCCAGCCTGCTTGAGCTGCTCCAGCAGCTCGGGCGCGATACGCGAGATCTCACCGGCCACTACGTGGTAGACGGCGGCATCCTGGCCCTCGAACGCCTGCTGGAAGCCCGCCTCGTACAGGCCCCGGCTGTTGCCGCCCGGCGTAAAGATCAGGGCCTTGGCGTTGGCGACCTGGCCGGCCAACTCTGTGGCCAGCTTGGCGCCCTCGGGCCCCGCCACGAACACCGGCATCTGGGCGCCGCCGGCGATGGCGACCGCCTCGTTGGCCTCTGCGGTGCCCAAGCGCCGCATGGCCCACTCACTCATGCCGTCCGCGGCATCACCCTCCGGGGCATCGCCCTCCGCGGCATCGCTGATCAGCAGCAGTCGGGCGCCCCGCTGGCGCACGCCGCGCTTGATAAACATGCCCGCCACCTGAAAGTCGTCGGTCAGGTCGGTGTTGACCACCACGAACAGATCGGCGACGTCCAGGTCGGCCTGGGTGGCCGAGGATTGCTCCGAGGCGATGGGATGCATCAGGTACTTGGCGCCAGGGCTCTGGGCCAACAGTGTCCCTTCCTCCACCGTCACAAAGCCCGAAACGATGGTGGCCACGTCGTCGCCCGCCTCGCGCAGCTTTTCATTGACCATCGCGAGCGCCTCGTCCATCTCGACAGCGTTCCACTCGCCGTTGGAGCGCACCATGGGCTCGCGCACGCGGTCGCGATGCTCGTGCAGCGGCACAAAGCGCCCGATCTCGCAGAGCAGACCGTGGTTGGGCTCGGCGTCCCAATCGCCTTCGACGCGGATGACGCGGTTCTCTCGCACGATCAGCTCGGTGCCGCAACCCACGGGGCAGGCCATGCAGCGGGTCTTGATGCGGTCGATCTCGGCGGTGGCCCCCATATAGGCGCTGGCGCGATCGGCCAGGGCGCCGGTGGGGCAGACCTGCAGGCAGGAGCCGCAGGAGATACAGCTCGACTCGCCAAAGGGGACATCCATATCGGCGGTGACCATCGAGTCGGCGCCGCGGTTCTTGAGGCCCAGCGTGCCATTGCCGACGAGCTCGTCACAGATACGGATGCAGCGCCGGCACAGAATGCAGCGATTGTGGTCCATGACAAAGTACTCGCGGGAGGCATCCACCGAGAACTTGGGCATGGGCCGATGGAACTTCCAGTGGTCCAGCTCGTACTCGTACGCCAGATCCTGCAGGGTGCAGCTCTCGCTCATCTGGCAGAACATGCAAAAGTGGTTCCGCTCGGAAAAGAGCAGATCCAGGATAAAGCGGCGCGCCTCGACCGCCTTTTCAGAGTGGGTATGTGCCACCATCCCCTCGAACACGGGAAAGGTGCAAGCCGGCTGCAGGGTGCGCTGTTTCTCGATTTCGACCAGACAGATGCGGCAGGCGCCGATCGGCTCGATGGCCGGGTGGTCGCACAGGGTCGGGATCTCGATCCCGGCAGCCTGGGCCGCCTCCAACACTGTCATATTGGCCGGTACGGCGGCTTCTACGCCGTTGATTGTGACGCGTACATTTGGCATATCCATGTCCTCCTACGCTGACGACCCTTCCAGGAACGCCGCGGCAGTGCTCTTGCTACTCTTTTTATTCCCCAGATGCCAGGCCGCACGCACCGACCAATCGCAACAGTCGCTCCACCGCCTGGTCTGCGAGCTCTGAGGTCTCGGCAGTCAACGTCTCCCCAAAATCAAAGTTATGGCCCAGCACCGAGAGCATATAGGCCTCGGGGCGCTGCCCATAGAGGGTATCACTCAGGCTCAGAATCACCCCGGGCTTGAGATGATGCCCGCTCATGCCCCCCTCGACGGTGGGCTCGATAACCTGCCACTCGACGGGCTCCCAATCCATCCCAGGCACATGGGCATCGATAAAGACCACGATATCATACTGGGCGGCCAGCTCGGCCAGCTCGGGGGCCAACTGGTGTACCAGTTTGGCCCCGAGCCCCGGGCGCTGCTCGACATCGTCATCCATCATGAGGCCCTCGGGATCGAGCCCGAGCCGCTCGAACAGGCGCCGCAGGATGTGCTCGGCTACGCCGTCATCACGCCGGCTGCTATTGCCATAGCCTACCAGCAACACCCTGGCGGACTGCCTGTCCAAAGGGGCACAGGCCTGGTCGGATGGGACCCTATCCATCGTCATTTGTCAAAGTGTTACTTGAAACTACCAACCGGCATCAGCTCCTCGGGCACCTCGATCTCTTCGCCCGAGAGCTTGACGATGGCATCAAAGGGGCACACCTCGTAGCAGGTGTTGCACTTGATGCAGCCGTCCTGGTTGATGATGTGGATCATGCGGCGTTCGCCATCGATGACCTGCACCGGGCACTCGCGCTTGCACATGCCACAACCCACGCAGGTCTCCGGGTTCACATAGTACGAGATCATGTTGACACACTGCTTGGCGGGGCAGCGGTCCTCATGGATGTGGGCCAGGAACTCGTCCTCAAAGTAGCGCAGCGCGCTCATGATCGGGCCAGGCGTCAGCTGCCCCAACGCGCAGAGCGAGTCCGAGTCCATCCCCGCAGCGATCTCCTTGATCTGCTCAATGTCGTCCAGGGTGCCCTCACCCTCGGTGATGCGCGTCAGGATCTCGAGCATGCGCCGGCCACCGACGCGACAGGGCACGCACTTGCCACAAGACTCGGCGCTGGCAAAGGTCAAAAAGTACTTGCTGAACTCGACCATACAAGTCTCTTCATCGACCACGATCATGCCGCCCGAGCCCATCACGGCGCCGGCCTGGCGCAGCGAGTCAAAGTCCACCTGCAGATCC
This sequence comes from Anaerolineae bacterium, assembly GCA_007118555.1. Taxonomy (GTDB): domain Bacteria; phylum Chloroflexota; class Anaerolineae; order UBA1429; family UBA1429; genus UBA1429. The sequence continues at coordinate 5,045 of SKRJ01000229.1, forward strand.
AGCCCCGATGCGGGCAGGCAACCGCCCAGCGGGCCACCGGTCTGCACGGCCTTGAACTCTTTGCCATCGGGGATGCCGCCGCCGATATCATAGATGATCTCGCGCAGGGTGATGCCCATGGGCACCTCGATGAGACCGGTGTTCTCGACCTTGCCCGTCAGCGCAAAGATGGCCGTGCCGGGGCTACGGGGGGTCCCGATCTCGGCGAACCACTCGGCGCCATTGCGGATGATCTGCGGCACGTTGGCATAGCTCTTGACGTTGTTGTTGTTGGTGGGCTTGCCCCACAGACCCGAGACCGCCGGGAAGGGAGGTCGGGGGCGCGGCTCGCCGCGCTTGCCTTCGATCGAGGCGATCAGCGCCGTCTCTTCACCGCACACAAAGGCGCCGGCGCCCTCTTTGATCCTGAGATGGAAATTGAACCCGGACCCAAAGATATCCTCACCCAGCAGGCCATACTCTTCGGCCTGCTCGATGGCCATCCGCAGACGCTTGATCGCCAGCGGATACTCGGCGCGGCAGTAGACGTACCCCTCGCTGGAGCCGATGGCATAGCCGCAAATGACCATCCCCTCGATCACCGAGTGAGGATCGCCCTCCAGGATCGAGCGGTCCATGAACGCGCCGGGGTCGCCCTCGTCGGCGTTGCAGACCACATACTTGATATCGCCGGGGGCGCGCGCCGTAAACTCCCACTTGAGCCCCGTCAAAAAGCCAGCGCCACCGCGACCGCGCAGCCCCGAGGCCTTGACCTCTTCGATGACATCCTCCGAGCTCATCTCGCCCAGCACCTTGCCCAGGGCCTCATAGCCGCCGCGGGCGATGTACTCGTCAATGCTCTCGGGATCGATCACGCCACAGTTGCGCAGGGTAATGCGCTGCTGCTTCTCATAAAAGGGGATCTCGTCGTAAAAGGGTACGGCCTGCTGGCTGTGGGGAACCTCAAAGACGAGGCGCTGTAGAATGCGGCCCTTGACCAGCGTCTCCTCCACCAGCTCCTCCACATCCTTGGGCTGCACCTGGCAGTAAAAGAGGCCTTCGGGATAGACGATGACGATGGGCCCCATGGCGCAAAAGCCACGGCAGCCGGTCTCGATCACCCGCACCTCGCTCTGCAGCTCGCGACGCTCAATCTCGCCTCGCAAGGCATCGATCACCGA
>SKRJ01000434.1 GCA_007118555.1 Anaerolineae bacterium
CAGGGCATCGCGCACACGCTCCATGATGACCCGGTACACCGGGCCCGGGGGCACGCCCATCGCCTTGAGGTCGTTTCCATCGAGCGACGGCTCGACGTGCGAGAGCCGCTTTTCATAGAGCGCCAGGCGGGAGCGCAGCCGCTTGGAGTCCGAAAGCACCGAAAGGACAAAGCGCGCCTCGGCCGAAAAGGGCTCCAGCAAATGGTAGATGGTGCTGGGCAGCATGGCGGTGGCCTCGAGCTGGTTGCGCACCTCGCGCAGCGCCCCGATCTGCTCCAGGAAGCGGGCATCGTCGCGGGTCAGCCGCAGCCGTTGCACGAACGAATCCAGCTCCTCCGCCGACATATGGCTCACGAGCAGCGCCAGATAGCTCTGATACAGTTCCGGCACGCCGTTCCCGCCGTCGCGGCGTTCCTCCCAACCGTTGGCGGCCAGCTCTCGCAGGTGCTGGCGCAGCCCCGCAAAACGCTGCGCCGACTCGGCAGAGAACCGCAGCGAGGGATGGATCTGCTCCAGAGCGCCCAGCCGATCGAGGCGCATCAGACCCTTTTCCGGCTCGGCCTCCTTGAGGAGCATGAATAGCTCGTTGCGCAGACGCTCACCCGTCACATGACTCAACAGCTCGATGGCATCGTGGATGAGCTCGGCGGTGCGCTCTTCGATGGCAAAGCCCAGGCGTTGCTCGAATCGCACGGCCCGCAGGATGCGTGTGGGGTCCTCGACAAAGCTGAGGTTGTGCAGCACCCGAATACGCTCTTCTTGCAGATCGCGCAGCCCCCCATAAAAGTCCAGCAGCTCCCCATAGCGATCCCGGTCCAGGCAGATGGCCATGGTGTTGATGGTGAAATCGCGTCGGTAGAGGTCCTGCTTGATCGAGCTGCGCTCTACCTGGGGGAGCATGGTGGGGCTCTCGTAGAACTCGGTGCGCGCCGTGACAAAATCCAGGCCCGGGGGCACCCCCTCGCCGCGTTCGCCATGCAGGATGACCTTGGCGGTGCCAAAGCGGGCGTGGCTGCGCACATGGCCATCCACCTGCTCGGCCAGCCGCCGCGCCATCCGTATGGCGTCCCCCTCCACCACCAGGTCCAGGTCGAGGGTGGGGGCATCCAGCAACAGGTCGCGGACAAAGCCGCCCACGACATACAACGAATAGCTCAGATCGTTGGCCGCATCGCGCGCCAACATCAGCAGCTCGCGCAGCCCCTCGGGCAGGGCGCGATCCATCTTGTCGCGGATCTCGTGCAGGCGCTCATCGTTCAAGCTGGGGCTATAGAGCTTGATCAGATCGGTGCGGGTGACGATGCCGACGAACCGGCCCTGCTCCACCACCGGCACCTGGCCCAAGCCGTGAGAGAGCATCACCTCCTGCACCTGCTCCACCGACGCGTCGGGCGAAACGGACACCGGGCCGGTGTAAAGGATGCTGCGAATCGAGGTTTCGCCCCGCCGGTGATGCAGGGCGCGGTCCACATCGCTGCGCGTGAGGATTCCGATCAGACGATCGTTCTCGACCACGGGAAAGCCCTCGTGGCCATAGCGGCGCATGAGCTGGGCGGCATCCTCCACGGTAATGCCGGGCGCCAGGGTGTGTACGTTGGTGGACATGATGGCCCGCACCCGCGTGGGCGCAACCATGTGCTCGCCCAATCCCTCGAGAATCTGGTCCGTGACCTCCTCCAGGCTCATCTCCTCGGTGCGTCCCGCGGCGGCCTTGCTGTGCCCGCCGCCGCCCAACGGCCGCACCAGTTCGGCCACATCCAGCGCATCGGTCGAGCTGCGAGCAATGATCTGGACGCTCTCCTCGTACTGCGCCAGGAGAACGGCGGCATCGGTCTCGAAAATGTCCATCAGCTCGTGGATCAGCGAGGAGAGCTCGTCCACATAGTGCTCCAAGCGTACCGCCGCAATGCAGACCGTGCGATCGCGGATGGTGTGGATCTCGGCGGCAGCCAGCAGCCTGGCCAGGGCATCGCGCTGTAGCTCGGTGAGCGGGCGCCGCAAAAACTCGTTCACGATCTTGAGGTCGGCGCCATGTGCCAGCAGCCAGGACGCCGCGGCCGCATCACGGGGCGTGGTGGTCAGATAGGTGAGCGAGCCGGTGTCCTCATAGATGCCCATGAGCATGAGCGAGGCGCCGATGGCGTCAAAGGATAGCCCGCGTACCCGAATGCGCTCCACAAGCAGGGTCGTCGTCGCGCCGATGGGGTCGCCCTCGAAATGCACCTGCGACGCAAGCCGAGGATCCGGGGCATGGTGATCGATGACATGGATGCGGGTGTCCTCATCCATGCCGCGCATGGGGGCGATCGCCTGCGTGTCCACCAGGAGCACCTCGCTGATCTGCTCCCTGGGTAGATCCCGCCGCTCGACAAAGGGGAGCTGCTCCTTGTAGAGAGCGATGAGATCGCGCAGGTTGCGGTTCAGGTTCTGGGGCAGCACCGGAACATGCTCGGGAAAGAGCAGGCTCGCGGCATACATAGAAGCCAGAGCGTCCATGTCGGCGCGCTCATGGCTGGTGATGATCTTCATTTCGCACCATCGTTCCGCCGGTTACTGTCGTGGGTCGGCCCGCACATTATAAGGGGCGTGGCAGCGATTGACAAAGGGCCTTGCCCGGGCCTATAATGCGAACCGCTGTCCGAGACACACAACAAGAGGTGTTGCTGGGCATGGCATTTCTCTGGCGACGCTATCGACCCGTCTGGTGGCTGGTGGCGATCCTCCTGACCCTGATTCTACTAACCATCACGGTACTTTTGGGCAGCCTTTTGTGGCGCACCCTGGCGGGCCATGGTCCGGGGTATCCCCTGGCGAGCGAGCGCAGCATCCCCAACACCGATGTGAACCCCTTTGGCGCCAACTTTTTCCTGGGGCGCGAGGTCGAGCCCTGGAAGATCGACAGAACACTCCAGATGGCGTCGGACGCGGGCATCGGCTGGGTCAAGCAGCATTTCCCCTGGGAGCAGATCGAACCCACCCGCAAGGGCGAGTTCCTGGATCCGCAGACCAAGGAGGATAGCTGGGCCAAGTGGGACCGCATCGTCGAGGCCTGTGCCAAGTACGATCTGGAGATCGTGGCGCGATTGGATCGCCCTCCCGCGTGGACCCGGCAGGACAATACCCTGGCCCAGCGCCCCCCTGATGATTTCGAGGATTACGGCGATTTTGTGTACGAGTTTGTCTCGCGCTATCGGGGCCGCATCCGCTACATCCAGGTCTGGAACGAGCCCAACATCTATCCCGAGTGGGGCAACCAGCCTGTGGACCCGGAAGCGTACGTGGAGCTGCTCAAGGTGGCCTACCGCCGCGCCAAAGAGGCCGATCCCAACGTCTACATCCTGAGCGCTCCCCTCGCCATCACCCTGGGCGAGCCCCACCCCGAGCCGGGCCGATGGCGCTCGATGAACGACCTGGACTATCTCACGGCCATGTACGAGGCGGGCTTTGCAGACTATTTCGACATCTACTCGGCCAACGCCTTTGGCCTCGAGCTCCCCCCCGATAGCCCACCCGATCCTGCGGTGCTGAACTTTCAGCGTGTGTTGCTCCATCGCGAGATTATGGAGCGCTACGGCGACGCGCACAAGGCCGTGTGGTTCAACGAGTATGGCTGGAACGCAGCGCCCCCGTCGATCCCCGACGACGAGGCCCGCTGGGGCCGCGTAACCGAGCGCCAGCAGGCCGAGTATACGCTGGAGGGGATCCGCCTGGCCCGGGAGGAGTGGCCCTGGGCCGGCGTGTTCATGATCTGGTATTTCCGGCAGGTGGGCAGCATCACGCCCGATAACGCCGAGTATTACTTTCGCATGGTGGACACTGACTTTACGCCGCGTCAGGTGTACTTTGCGGTCCAAGACGTAGCTCGCACCAAGAGCGTCGCCGGGCCAGGCATGCACCAGCAGACCAGCCCCGCGATACAGCGCTTTGGCGCGTGGCGGCACGTGATCGAGCCCCAGGCCAAGAGCGGATCCTGGATCGAGGCAGACGGAGCGGGAGACAGCGTGTCGCTGGTGTTTCGGGGGCAGCAGGTGGATCTGCTGACTCGCACCGGGCCTGATGGGGGGCGCCTGCTGGTCTCGCTGGATGGTCACTCGGTCACCGGCCTGCCCCGCGACGGCCAGGGCGCCAGCTATGTGAGCCTGTACAGCCCCCAGGAAGAGATCGGGGCCCGCATCCCGCTGGTGCAGGACGCCGGCCCTGGCGAGCATACGTTGCGTCTGATCGTGGCCGCGGATGCCGATACGGCCGGCGCCGGCCACGAGATCGTGATCGATGCCTTTGATGTGCATACCGGCGAGCCAGAGCCGTTTCGCGCCGGCTATGCCCTGACGCTGACCGGTGGCCTCATCCTGACCGGAGGCTTGCTCTGGCGGATGGGACGACGCTTTCGTTGGAGCCGGCCCGGCTCTCGGGGCTGGCGCAATCAGCTTCCCTAGCCCTAATCCTGCCCCGGATCGTCCAGAATATCGCCCAGCTCGTCCCACGCCGAATCCAGCGGGATGAACGAGCGCTCCTCAAAGTCCTGTCCCACCGAGTCCAGATACTCTTTGATATGCAACTCGGGGTGCTTTTGCTCCAACTCGTCGATCTTGTTGCGCCAGGCCTCGATCAAAGTGCTGCCGCGATCCTCCAGATCGGAGAGATCGAGCCCCAACCCGAGCATATAGTCCGTTCGGCGCATGATATCGAGCCAGGCCTTCCAGTCCTCCTCGACGCGCATGGCCTGCACGGTCAGGCCCATCTGCGAAAACTCGTAGGCAGGGGCAAAGCCGTGGAACACGACCATCTCGATGCCGCGAAACTCGGCATGGTGGGCCAGGTAACTGCCAATGGTTGAGCCGCCCTCATAGTTCGAGTAGCGCACGGCATACTGGTCCAGCTCGTTCTTCATGCGCGGCAGGCTGTACACACACGATATCTCGCGGTCCTTGTCATAGGGCATGGCCCCATATACGCCACCCACGATCACAACGCGCCTGATATTGACCGACTCGACCAGATCCAAAAAGGCCTCGGCGTAACGCTCCTCGTTTTGATGCGGCTCCTCACCGGTGAAAATATACAGTCCCTTGCCGTCCACGTTGGCGTAATACAGATCATTGTCGTGGCTCGACATGCTCTCCCGATGGCCCTGCACCAGCTTGACCTGGGGCCGCAGCAGATGGTGGGTGCCGGGAACCTGGAAAAAGTAGAAACTATCGGGCTGAATCTTGCCGACACGCTCGGCCCCGGTAAGCTCTATGAGATAACGTGGCAGCCCCGACGAGATCTCGCCGGCATCGGCCCACTGCTCCCAGCCTGCGATCATATAGTTCTCGGTGGTCTCGGGCATTTCCCACAAGCGAACCAAGTCATCCATGTTGAGCGCCCCTCTTTCACGAGTCCTCTGTTCTCAATCGCTGCCCCAACCTGGCCCACAAGCGGCCCCATGGGGTTGTCAGTATCCATATGTGTGGCATTGTGCCCCTGATTGCGCATTGGGTCAAACCCGCAGGGCCGCGGACCATGTTCCACGGGCACGAGAAGGGTCTATCGATGGCAGAAACAGGTCATGAGGAGATCAGGCGCTCTGCGGCTCGAGGACGACCTTGGCGGCGCCCCGTTCCTCGACCGCGGCCAGGGCGTCGGTGGCCTGCGACAGCGCAAAGCGATGCGTCACCAACCGCGCCAGGGCCTCGGGCTGTTGGCGCACCAGGCTGATGGCGCGCAGCGTATGGCGCACATCGCTCACCCACACGCCCTGCACGCGCACATTCTTGCGTACGAGTTGCTCAAAGGGCGCCAGCTCCATCGAGCCCACCGGTGTGCCAAAGCCCACCAGCGACAGGCTGCCCCCCTGCCGCACCAGATCGAGCCCCTCGCGGGCCGCGGCCACGCTGCCCGAGGCCTCGATCACCAGGTCCGCGCCGCGCCCCTGGGTGAGATCCCGCAGGGCTTTGCGCCGCTCGTTGCTCGTGGTGGCGTGCCGATCCAGGGTGTGGGTGGCGCCCAGCTCGGCGCACAGCGCCAGGCGCTCACGGGTGCCCCCAATGACCACCACCTGTTCGGCGCCGGCGCCCCGCGCCAGGGCGGCCGCAAATGCGCCCAGAGGCCCCGGCCCCAGGATGGCGACCGTATCGCCCAGGGTCACGGGTGTGAGGTCCAACGCGTGGGCCGCCGTGGCCCCCGAGCAGCAGGCGGCGACGAAATGGGCGGG
>SKRJ01000387.1 GCA_007118555.1 Anaerolineae bacterium
ACGCTGCGCTGCCTCGATAGCATGCTGCAAGGGCACCCGGACATGATCAAGACGCCGGGCGTCGAGATGACCGCCGGATCGCTGGGGCACGGTCTGTCAGCGGGGCTGGGCATGGCCCTGGCGGCGCGGGTGCAGGCGCTCGACTATCGCGTGTGGGTCATCATCGGGGATGGTGAAACGCAGGAGGGCTCGATCTGGGAGGCGGCCATGGCGGCCCCCAACCTGCGGCTCGACAACCTGACGGTAATTCTGGATCGCAACCGCATCCAGAACGACGATTTTGTCGACAACATCATGCCCCTCGAGCCGGTGGCGGCCAAGTGGGAGAGCTTTGGCTGGCACGTGATGGAGATCGACGGGCACGACATGGCGCAGGTGGTGGAGGGGCTGGAGGCGGCCCGTGACGCCGAGCAGCAGCCGGTGATCCTCATCGCCCACACGGTCAAGGGCAAAGGCGTAAGCTTTATGGAGGACAACCCGTTCTGGCATGGCAACGCGCCCGACGCCGACCAGACGGCCCAGGCCGTGCAAGAGATCTGCGCTGTGGCGGGACTGGAGGAGTCCGATGTCGAATAGCCGCTACCATCATCTCCGGCCCGAGGCGATCGAGCTCCTGCGTGCGGGCACCCTCTTTCGCGATGGAGAGAAACGCTCGACGCGCTTTGCGTACGCCGACGAGATGCTGGTCCTGGGCGAGCAACGCGACAATGTCGTGCTGCTCAATGCCGACGTCTCCAAGGGAATGGGGACCTTTACCTTTGCCCAGCGTTTCCCGGAGCGCGAGTTCAACCTGGGCATCGCCGAGCAGAACATGATTGCCGCGGCGGCGGGCATGGCCCACGCCGGGTTGATCCCGTTCGTTTCCACCTATGCGATCTTTGCCACGCTGCGCGGCCTGGACATGATCCGAAACAGCGTGTGCTATACCGAGGCCAACGTCAAGATTGCCTGCAGTCACGCCGGCATCACCCCTGCCGAGGACGGCGCCACCCACCAGGGCCAGGAGGATCTGACCCTCATGCGGGCCATGCCCGGTATGGCGGTGCTCGCGCCCGCGGACGAGCTGGCCACGCGCCGGGCGGTACAGGCCGCCGCGGCCTGGCAGGGCCCGGTCTATATCAGCATGACCAAGGAGCCGGTGCCGTTCCTGTACGGCGAATCGTACCCGTTCGAGATCGGCCGCGCCGTCACCGTCCGCGAGGGCGCTGATGCCACGATTATCGCCAACCGTGACATGGTGGCCCAGGCGCTGATCGCCGCCGAGCTGGCCGCTGCCGAGGGCCTGGATGTGCGGGTGATCGATTGCCACACTCTCAAGCCGCTCGATGAGGACGCGATCCTGACTGCCGCCCGCGAGACGGGGGCCGTCGTCACCGCCGAGGACAATATCCTCGTGGGCGGGCTGGGCAGCGCCGTGGCCGAGTTGCTCATCGAGCAGCACCCCGTGCCTCTGCGGCGTATCGGCATCGGCGATACCTTTGCCCAATCAGGGCCTTACCTCGACCTGCTGGAGCGCTATGGCCTGTCGGCGCGGCACATCCTGCAGGCGGTGCGAGACGTGGTGGCGCGCAAGGTGAACGCCTGAGGCAGGTACGCTACAACTCAACCGTCGAGGAGCTCGGCGCAGCCCAGTTCCTCGACGGCCCGCATGGCCCGCTCCACCGCTCGCAGATCGGCCTCCCAGCCAAAGAACGACCACTGCCAGACCGGGATAAAGAGGCTGACCAGCATCACCGAGAGGCGATAGTCGTCCCAGCATCGGTCCCACGCATAGCCACGCACCCCTTGCTTGAGCAGCGTGTCATGGTAGAGCCGGAGCAACGGTCGTTCCCGCCGACGCCGCAGGTCGGGCTCCCACTTGGCCGCCATCATGAAAGCCAGATCGGTGCCCCCGATGGTGGCATGCCAGAACTGCCAGTCGATCAGATAGGCCTCATCCGAAGCCATAGTGCGAGGAAACATAAAGTTGCCCAGGTGGGCATCGCCGTGCACCAGGGTGAGGTCTCGTCCCGACAGGTGGCGCTGGTACAGGTTCGGCAGCGACCGCAGCACGCGGGCGTAGGTCTCACGCCAAGGGCGGCGCAGTCGGTCGCCCAGCATCGCGACGAACGCCTCGGTACGCCGGGTGCCATCGGCCCAGTTCGCCTCGATGCGCTCTCGGGTCGGCAGACCGATCACGGCGCCCTCCAAGAGGGGGCTATCCCACCAACAGGCATGCAGGCGCGCGAGGGCCTGGACGGCTCGCTGCGGGTTCCTTGGATGATCGGGGTCTACGCAGGGGCTGTGGGTGGCGCTGAAATCGAGCAGCAACAAATGCGATGCCTCTGTCTGGGCGTCATAGCCCGCCGCATAGCATGGTACCGAGGGCGGGTTCGGCATTCGTGGCGCCAACTCCCGATAGTAGGCGATCTCCTTGCTCACCTTCTCAACATCTCTCTCGCCGGGCACCAGACCAGCCTGCGAGACCTTGAAAAAGAGGCGCCGGGGTGCGTCGGCGGATGCATCGCTCGAGTAGCTGAGCTGTAGACGCCAGGTGAGCGAAGAAAAGCCCCTCTGGGGTTGGCTGGCCGTCACCCGGAGCACCCGACCACGGCGGAGCGCCCCTTGCGCGTAGAGCACGGACGTCAGCCAGGCCGGGGTGACCTCGTGCGACCCCGCCAGGACGCGCTCTGTCACATCCAGCCTCGATGCGGGTAGGTCAGGGGGGCCGGTCGGGTCGTCGGCCTCACTCGCGCGACGCCGCTGGGTGTTTGTGCCACTCGGTGACCTCCTGCCAGGGGCGTCGCGGGCGGGGGCCGGGGCTCTCAGCGGCATAGCCCAGGCTGACCGCGGCCACCAGGTCATCCTCAGCATGGCCCAGCCACGGGCCCACCTGATCATGGACGTACAGGATGTCGCAGATCCAAAGGCTGCCCAGCCCCAACGCCTCGGCGGCCAGGCACATGTTCTGGATCGCTGCGCCGGTGGATTGCACCATTACCCAGTGATAGCTCTCATGAAAGCGGGCCGGCACCTCAGGCGGGGGCGCTGCATTGTAGAACACGACGGTGACCGGCGCTTGGGCCACGACCTGGGCGGTCCACGCCAGGCTACCGCTGTCGGCGCCCGCCTCGGCCATTTCGTCAGCCCGCGTCTGCATCATGCGCGCCAGCTCGGCGGCCCGTTCGCCCTCCAGCACCACCATGCGCCATGGCTGGGCGTTCTTGGCCGAGGGCGCCAGCACCGTGTGAGCGAGCACCTCCTCGAGCAGCTCGTGGGAGATGGGGCGGTCCTGAAAGCTACGGATGCTGCGGCGCTGTGCCATGGCCGCAAGGGCGCTCATCGGTTGATCCATGGGCTTTGCCTCCTACCAGACACCCGGAATGAGACGATGGGTGTGTTGCATATATTCGGCATACGCCGGCATTCGGTCCACCAGCACGCTCTCCTCCCAGAGAAGACGCCGAATGAACAGGAGCACCAGGATAGCCGACAGGATCAGCGAAACCAGCGCGTTGACGATGAGGGGCATGCCGACCACCAGAAGCATGTTGGCCAGATAAGAGGGATGCCGAATATGGGCATAGGGCCCCGTATCCACAACACGCATCTTTTCCCAGGTCTCGACGCGCGGTGAGAGTTCGCGCAGCATGGTGCGCCGGGACCAGAAACCGAGGGCGACGCCCACCGCGCACAGGCCAATGCCCGCCTCGGGTAGCACCGGAGTGGCTCGCTGGATCAGGGCGTGCTCGAGCAGGCTGCCGAGCATAAGAAACCACCAGGAGTAGGTGAGGAGATAACGCACCCAGAGATAGTCGGCATAGGCGGCCTCATCAGGCCCGCGAAAGGTGCGAAACTCGATGTTGAGATATAACACAAAGAACAAAAAGTAGATATAAACCCGCGTTACATCGAGCTCATCCCAACGTTGCAACAAAAAGAACCACACGCCCAAAAAGGCACCAAAGAGCAGGGCCACAAAAAAGCGGCCCAGCCAGCGCATGATCTTGGAATAGGCTTTGGTTCCAAACTCGTTCACACTTGGCCTCCGTTGTCTGTTGGGTCTGGGGTTTTCAGCAGGGGGATCATCTCGGGCGGCAACAGATCCGATACGACCAGGGGCTCGGGTCTGCGTGGATGGCGCATCAGGGACAGGGCCTGCTGTGGGCAGCTTTGCACGCATATGCCGCAACCCATACAGGCCTCGCTCTCCACCCGCGCGAATTGGCGGTCGAGCGTGATGGCGCCAAAGGGGCAGCGTTCGACGCATCGACCGCAGGCCCGGCATGCCTCCATGTCCAGATCGGCCACATAGCCCGACGAGATGAGCATCGGGACGCCGTTGCGGTGGGCCGACATGGCGCCGCAACAACAGGAACAGCAATTGCAGATGGCATAAAAGCGTCCCAACATGGCCTCTTTGAAAAAAGCATGGTGGACATGACCGCGATCGGCCTCGGCCTGGATGATGTCCACCGCCTCTTGCGGTTGGAGCCAACGCGCCCGCTCAGGATTGTGCTCCAGCACAAAGCTGGCAAAGGGCTCTCCCATGATCAGGCAAACGTCCAGGGGCAGGCAGGGCTCGCGACGGGCCACGCGGCAGGGGCAGTCCAGGGCCACGATATGATCCGGGTCCGCAAGCACCAGGTCGCGGGCGGTCTCAAAGGGAATGACCTGCTCGGACAGGGTCACGTCGATGGGCTCTTGCACGAGCACCAGGCGAGCCGCCTCGTCGGTCGGTAACACCTTGCCATGGTAGCTGCGCCCCCAACGCTGGGGAAAAAAGGCCAGTGCGAGAAAAGGCGCCATCAGGGGGCGAAGAAGCTTGCGTTCTGTTCTTTCGGCGATGGCGGCCCCGATATAGGCATAGGGCCACCGGGCATAGACATAGCCATGGAGGCGCTCCCATCGGGATACGCCGGCAGCGCGCCCCACACGCATAAAGCGCTGCGTCGCTGCACGTTTCTCGCGATTCCGCCTCTGGAGGCATCCCCGCAGGGTCCGCCCGATTCCCATAGAGTGTGACCTTTCAAGTCGCTTGCCAGCTATCGTAGCAGAAACCCGGTGTGCCGACAAGGAGAGACGTGCAAGGCGGTCCGATCTCCTTGCCGTCCGTCGCAAACCCTCGGTCTTTGCGTGGCATCGGAATGCTGGCATCGGAATGCCTGTGTGCTTGCACGCGTCTCTTGACCGCGCTATACTCTGGTCGCGTACTACATCGGCCGATCCAGCCAGGCGGGGGAGAGTCTATGCGGATCTTGGCGCGAGCGTTCGACGGGCGTCATGTCATGTGGGTCATCACGCTGCTGGCTCTCTTGCAGGTTGGTCTCGTCTTGATGGCGACGACCTGGGCTCTCCCAACGCGTCTCGGCCTGCTGGGTATAACCCTTGTTCTACTGCTGTTGGTGCACCTGCGCGAGCGCCGGCAGAGGCACGAGCGCCGTATGCTCCTGGAGCTTGGTCAGGCGCAGGCATCGCCCTCGGACCTGGGCGATCTGATGGATCGTTGCGTACAGGCCGCCGTCACGTTGGTACCCATGGCCGAGGTTTGCGTCATCTATCTCCTCGATCCATCGGGGCGCAGGCTCAACCCGCGCTATGTCGCCTGCTCGCAGGATGGCGAAGTGACGAGCGCCGATGCCGATAGCGGCCCCGCCTTTTTGGCGCTCCAGCAACTCGAGACGCTTCAGATCGACGATGCTCGCGCCGAACCAGAAGCCCGTTGCCTCTCGTGCGAGGGGCGGTTGCGCTCTCTGCTCGTGGCGCCCATGCATGTGGGGCAAGAGCGTCTGGGGCTGCTCTGCGTGGGCCATGGCTTGCCGGGCGTGTTTGGGGCCGAGGATAGGGAGCTGGCCACACTGCTGGCGGGTCAGGCGGCCAACGTCATGCACCGGCGGCGCCTCGAGTCTACTATAGGGCAGGAGCGCCAACGCAGCGGGTTGGTGCTGGATAGCCTCACCGACGCCTTGATGGTGCTGGATCACGAGTTCCGCATTGTGCAGCACAACCCGGCATTGACGACGGTGCTGGGGCCTGATCTTGGCGGATTGGTGGGGAGCAAGGTGCAGTTGCAGACCACCGATGCGCGACTACAGCGTCTGGCCTATCTCATCGGCGACTGTGCCGAGACGATTCCGGTACGCAGGGCCATCACCATCGAAGAGCCGGTGCATGCGGTGCTGGAGATCGACGTGAACCCCATCCTGG
>SKRJ01000411.1 GCA_007118555.1 Anaerolineae bacterium
GACGCGGCCCTATCTGGCAGGTGGCGTGCTGCTGTACGCCATCGTGGGCAGCAGTAACGGCCTGCGGCACCTGGGCGATCTCTATATCCGTATGGGGGCTTGGTTGGATCGGGTCCTGCTGGGCGGCCGCTTTCCCGTCCCCGAGGGGATGACGCAGGAGCGGGCGCACTTTAACGTCATGGATGCCGTGGTGGAGGAGAGCGTCGAGCTGATGGCGGCGGCCCTGCTCCTGGCTGCCGTGCTGGCCTTTGCCGCCGACATGCGCCAGCGGCAGACAGCGCGAGCCATCACAGGGACAGAGGAGCAGGGCGGACGCGTGTCGTAGCCTCTCGGGAATACTCAACCGCAGAGAGGCGAGGCGCCCGGCGGGGCCTCGGGCTTACAGGCACACCCTGCCATCCGGTGCGCGCCAGAGCAGCCGTCGCCAACTCCCCCCTTTTGCGGATCGCGCATCTGGTGCCGACGCCCTGTTGCACGCCGTGGCAAGCCGCCCTATCATGGAGCCATGGCCATGGGATGGGTCACGAAGCAGGGCCGCCATCAGGCAGCCCAGGGAGGCAAAGCTATGCGCATCGCAGTGGGCGGCATCCGGCACGAGTCCAATACCTTTTCACCGCTGCATACCGAGTATACCGACTTTTGGCGGCTCTATGGGGCCGACGCTCAGGCCGAGGGGGCGACGGCGCTGGCCGCGGAGCAGGGCGCCGAGCTGGTGCCCACGCTGGTGGCCTATGCCTATCCGGGGGGCGTGGTGCGGGCCGCGGCCTACCGGCGTCTCAAGGACGAGCTGTTGGCGGCGCTGGAGGCCGCGCTGCCGGTGGATGGCGTGTATCTGGACCTGCACGGCGCCATGCATGTGGAGGGGGTTGGCGACGGGGAGACGGATCTGTCGCAGGCGGTGCGGGACCTCGTGGGCCCCGAGGTCCCCATCTCGGTCAGCCTCGATCTGCATGGCAACATCAGCCCCGCGCTGGTCGCCAACGTCAACGCGCTGACGGGTCTGCGCACGGCCCCCCACCGCGATGGCACGGAGACCCGCTGTCGGGCGCTGGCGCTCCTGGTGCGGGCAATCCGCGAGTGCCTGGATCTCGAGCCGGTGCTGATCAAGGTGCCGCTACTCCTGTCGGGCGAGGCGGTGATGACCGACGTGGAGCCGGCTCGCTCTCTGTATGCGCGCCTGCCGGCCATGGCGCAAGAGCCGGGCATCCTGGATGCCTCGCTCCTGGTCGGCTGCGCCTGGACCGATGGGCCCTACACGACGGCCAGCGTGATCGTAGTGGGGGCGGGGGATGCTCACGCGGCGCGCAAGCAGGCCCAGTCCCTGGCGCGGGACGTGTGGGCGGCGCGGCACGCGTTCCGCTTTGGCCACGAGACGGCCCCGCCCGAGGAGGCGGTCTCGCTGGCTGTGGCCGCCGCCGAGGCGCCGGTGTATATCACCGACTCGGGCGACAATGTGACAGCCGGGGGCGCGGGGGACACGACCTGGATGCTGCAGGCGCTCTTGGCCCAGGGCGCTCAGGATGCGCTGGTGGCCGGCCTGTTCGACCCGGTGGCCGTGGAGCGCTGCGCAGAGGCCGGCGTGGGGAGCGCGCTGACACTTGCCATCGGTGGTCGGTGTGATCCGCAACACCACGCTTCCGTCACGGTGACGGGGCGGGTCCAGCACCTGGGGCGAGGCGCCCATGAGGGGGACGGCGCGCCCACGATGGCGACGCTGGTGTGTGGCGGCGTCACCGTCGTGGTATGTGTCGACCGCCGGCCCTTTGCCGAGCGCGCTACCATCGCTCAGGCGGGCGTCGACCCCGACCGGTGCAAGATCGTGGTGGTCAAGCAGGGATACCTGTTCCCCGATCTGGTGGACCATGCGCCCCGGGTGATCATGGCCCTGACGCCGGGCGCCACCGACCTGGAGCTGGAGCGGCTGCCATACCGGCATGTGCCCCGGCCCATCTACCCGCTGGACCGAGGTCTGGCCTGGAAGCCCTGTTGTGCCTCATCCTCTACTGGTAATCGATAGGAAAGCGTGAACCTACCCAGAATCAGAGTCCATGTCGCGTCTGCGCACGAGATACCCAGGAGTGAGACGACGGCGAGCGCGAATCTGCGGGGGGTCGCGGCGCTGGCCTCGGCGCTGCTGGTCTTTTCCCTGCAGGACGTGGCCGTCAAGTGGATCGGGGGCGCCTATCCGGTCATGCAGATCGCCCTGTTGCGCAGCGTGGTCGCCCTGCCCTGCACCATCGCCTTTTTGCGCTACGAAGGCGCAAGGGGGTTGCCCAACACCAGACAGCACAAGCTCCAATACCTGCGTGGGTTCCTGCTGTTTCTGTCGTTCACGACCTATATGATGGCGATCGCGGCCCTGCCGTTGGCGGATATCTCGGCCATTCGCAACTCGGGGCCTCTGGTGATCACCCTGCTCTCGGTTGTATGGCTGGGCGAAAAGGTGGGCCCACACCGCTGGCTCGCCCTGCTGGTCGGCTTTGGCGGGGTGCTCCTGATCGTGCGGCCGGGCTCGGCGACGTTCGACCCGGGGTCGGTCTTTGCCCTGCTGGCGACGCTCTTTTACGCGTTGTCGGTGATGATCACGCGCACGCTGCGGGCCACCGACAGCAGCGCCACCATGGCCTATTACAGCTCCTGGGTGTACCTGGTCGCCGGGCTGGCTCTGGCACCGGTGGCGATTCTGGTGGGCGAGGCCCCGGACGCGCATCCCAGTGTGGCCTTTTTCCTGCGCGCCTGGGCCATGCCCACGGTGCTGGATCTGGCCATCATGTGCGGGCTGGGGCTGATCTGGACCGCGGGCATGTATCTTATGACCCGCGCCTACTCCCTGGCGGAGGCCTCGGTGGCCGCCCCGTTCGAGTATTCGACGCTGCTGTACAATGTGGTGTGGGGCCTGGTGCTCTGGCAGGAGATCCCCACCCTGCTGACCCTGGCGGGCGCCCTGCTGACCTTGTCGAGCGGCATCTATATCTGGCTTCGAGAGCGGAGGAGGCTCACTTCATAGGCCAGGAGAGTGCCACACAGGCCAAACCACACGTGCTTTTGCGTCGGGTTGGATCTGGCCTGTCGGGGCAAAAGAATGCTGAGGCGCCGTGTCAACTCCGATGATAATCGTACCCAAGCCACAAGGTTCACGCAAGAGACAATCATACCGGAGGGAGGGCGCGTTCCCTCACCCAAAGCGTACTTGGGGGGGGCACGCCGCTGGCTTTCGCCCTTGCCAACCGGCCCTTGCATGGTTAGGATAGCAGGGAGAAATCAGGGTTGACGGCCTGGCGGGCTGAGGAGCCGGCAGCTCGGGCGAGCCCGGGCATCGACGCGGGCCGGCGCGGTTGGATCGTGGCCGCACCACATTGGGCACAAGCAGACCATCCGGGGGGCATAGCCGATGAGCAATGACGGTCGCGAAGGGATCCTGGTAACGGGGGCCACGGGTCAGATCGGATCCGAGCTGACGCTGGCCCTGCGTGAACGCTATGGGGGCGCGCGTGTGGTGGCCGGGGTGCATCGAACCCAGCCCACGGGGGCGCTCAAGGACTCGGGGCCCCATGCGGTGGTGGACCTGACGCGGCCGCAGACGGTTGTGGACGTGCTGGACCGCTATGGCGTGGATACGGTGTACAACATGGCCGCGGTGCTCTCCGCCGTCGGCGAGCGAAACCCCGATGTGGCTTGGAGAGTCAACCTGGATGGCCTCTACACCCTGTTGGAGATCGGCCGCGAGCGCGGGCTCAAGCGCCTCTTTTGCCCCAGCAGTATCGCGGTGTTCGGCCCCGATACGCCCCGCGACCACACACCGCAGATGACCATCCTGCGCCCCAAGACCATGTACGGGATCACCAAGGTCGCCGGGGAGCTGCTGGCCGAGTACTACTGGGAGCGGTACGGCCTGGATGTGCGGGGGATCCGATTTCCCGGCATCATCTCCAACCAGACCTTGCCCGGCGGCGGCACCACCGATTACGCCGTGGACATGTTTTACCGGGCCATCGCCGATGCTCCGTACACCTGCTTTGTGCGCGAGGACACCGTGCTGCCCATGATGTACATGCCCGACTGCATCCGGGCCACCATCATGCTCATGGAGGCCGAGGGAGAGGCGTTGCGGCATCGGGCCAGCTATAACGTGGCGGCCATGAGCTTTGCCGCAGGGGAGCTGGCGCGCGAGATCCGCAGGCACGTGCCGGGCTTTCAGTGCGCCTTTGAGCCGGATCATCGACAGGCCATCGCCGACTCGTGGCCGCGCTCCATCGATGACGCGGCGGCCCGGGAGGACTGGGGTTGGCAACCCGAGTTTGACCTGGCGGCCATGGCCATCGATATGCTCGAGATGCTGAGAGAGCGTCGCAAGCAGGGCGCATCGGAGGACGTCCTTGACGAGGGCTAGAAAGAGGGAGAGATCATGGAGAGGTACGCCTACATCGAATCGGAGATGGCCCAGTTGCGTGAGACCGGGCTATACATCAACCTGCGCGTGATGGAGTCACCGGCCGACGCCTGGATGGTGGTGGACGGTCAGCGGGTGCTCAATCTGTGCACCAACAACTATCTGGGCCTGGCGAACGACCCCCGCCTCAAGCAGGCCGCCAGGGAGGCTGTCGATACCTGGGGGGTGGGTCCCGCGGCGGTGCGGTCCATTGCCGGCACCCAGAGCCTGCACGTGGAGCTGGAGCGGCGGTTGGCCGCCTTCAAGGGGGTGGAAGACGCCCTGTACGTCCAATCCGGGTTCTGCGCGAACCAGGCCGTGATCCCCGTCCTCGTGGGACGGGACCGGGCCACGGGGGAGCAGGACGTCATCTTTTCCGATCAGCTCAACCATGCCAGCATCATCGACGGGGCGCGCCTTTCGGGCGCCCGGATCGTGGTCTACCAGCACTGCGATGTGGCCGATCTGGAGCGCGTGATTCAGGAGCATCTGCCGAACCATCGCCGTGGCCTGCTGGTCACCGACGGGGTGTTTAGTATGGATGGCGACATCGCCCCGTTGGACGAGCTCTACCGGGTGGCCGAAAAGTACGGGGTCCTGACCATGGTGGATGACGCCCATGGCGAGGGGGTGCTGGGGGGCGGCAAAGGCATCGTGCACGAGTTTGGCCTGCAGGGCTGTTTCGACATCGAGATGGGGACCCTGAGCAAGGCCTTTGGCGTGGTGGGCGGCGTTGTGGCCGGGGCCAAGACCGTGATCGACTATTTGCGGCAACGGGCGCGGCCGTTCCTCTTCTCGAGCGCGGTGACGCCGGCCGACACCGCCGCCTGCCTGGCTGCGGTGGACGTGCTGGAGGAGAGCACCGAGTTGGTGGAACGGCTCTGGGAGAACGCCGCCTACCTGAAAGCAGGGCTGGCGGATCTTGGCTTTGACACAGGGCGCAGCCAGACCCCGATCATCCCTGTCATGGTGGGGGATGCCGCGGTGGCGGCCGACTTTTCCCAAAGGCTGTTCGAGGCAGGCGTGTTCGCCATGGCCATCGGCTTTCCCACCGTGCCCCGCGGCAAGGCGCGCATTCGGGTGATGAACACCGCGGCCCATAGCCGCGAGGATCTGGACGTGGGCCTGGACGCATTCCGCCGCGTGGGACGCGAACTGGGCCTGATCTGAGGCAAAGGCCGGGCCTGCGTGGCCGGGCCCGGGCTGACTGGATCCGGGCAGCGGGATGCAGACGCGGCCGCTGGCGTCGGCGGCCGAGCCGCGACGCTTGCCCCTGCCCGCCGATACCCATGCTCTGATGCTCGAGGCGCTGCACGGCGTCATGGGCCGGCGCACGGTGATCCTGGTGGATGCCCGGGAGGGCACGGCGGCGTACGTGGGCGGTGTGCGACGGCTGTCGCGTCCCGGGAGGGCTGGGGCGCCGAGCGTACCCCCCACGGTAGCGCCGCCTCGCCGTTGCGAATGGATGTCTGGGACTGGACGCTACCGGCTCCGCTCGGCGACGTGGCGCCATGCCCTTGACGAATCCCCCCGGGATGCCATAGTAAGGGCGCAGAGATCGTGATTTGCCAACTCCCTCTATGCGCAGAGAAAGGACGGCGCCATGTATTGGAAAGAGGTCGTGGCCAGCCTGTATGCCTGGGACCTGCTGGATGAGGGCCTGGAGCCCATCCTCGACGTGTTGCAGGCCGAGACCCAGACCAACTCGACCTATCTGGTTGCCCTGATGCACGACGAAAAGCGGCCCCTCACCGA
>SKRJ01000304.1 GCA_007118555.1 Anaerolineae bacterium
CCACCGGCAGCGCCATCGGCTATGGGTGCACCTATCGTACCCAGCGGCCCTCGCGCATCGCGGTGATCCCCGTGGGCTATGCCGACGGCTTTCGGCGCGCGCCACGCACGTGGGAGTACGTCCTGGTGCGGGGGCAGCGGGCGCCATTGGTGGGTCGCGTGTGCATGGACCAGACCATGCTCGATGTCACCGACATCCCCGGCGTGCGCCCCGGCGATGAGGTGGTGCTCATCGGCCGCCAGGGCGCCGAGTCCCTCACCGCCGACGACGTGGCCCGCCAGTTGGGGACCATCAACTATGAGGTGATCTCCCAGATCCTGGCCCGGGTGCCCCGCATCGTCTAGGCGACGCCGATCACAGCCGTCAGGGGCTCTTGGCGCTCACCGCGTTTGGTGCTATCGTAGCGACAGCGTCCATTTTCAACGAGCATACCTATTAGGAGGGAGATACATGCCAGCCATCCCCGTCAAGCCGGGCATCCACTGGATCGGCGTCAACGACCGCACCACCGACCTGTTCGAGGGGCTGTGGCCCATCAGCCACGAGGGCGTCTCGTACAACAGCTATCTCGTGCTGGACGAGAAAAAGGCCCTCATCGATCTGGCCGCGGGTCACCACGCTACGGACCTCTTGGAGCAGATCCGGGACCTGGTCGATCCCACAGAGCTGGACTATATCGTCGTCAACCACATGGAGCCCGACCATACCGGCGCCCTCACCCTGCTCCGTAGCGTGGCCCCCCAGGCAGAACTCGTGCTCAGCCCCAAGGCACAGGCCATGATGGCCGAGTTCTACGGGATCACCGAGGGCCTGCGCGTGGTCAACGACGGCGAGAGCCTGTCGCTGGGATCCCAGAGCCTCTCCTTTTACATGGTGCCCTTTGTGCACTGGCCCGAGACGATGGTGACCTATGCGCCGGAGCAAAAGGTGCTCTTTTCCTGCGACGCCTTTGGGGGCTATGGCGCGCTGCAGGGCGACATCTTTGACGACCAGCACGCCGATCTGGACGACTATATCCGCGAGTCGCTGCGGTATTATGTCAATATCGTCGCCCGATTCAGCGGGCCTGTGCTGCGCGCCATCGACAAGCTCCAGGGCATCGAGATCGACGTCGTGGCGCCCTCTCACGGCCTGGTGTGGCGCCGCGACCCGGGCCAGATCATTGAGCTGTACCGCCAGTGGGCGAGCTATGCCAGCGACGCGCCACAAGCGGGGGTCACCCTGGTGTATGGCTCGATGTACGGCAACACCGAGCGCATGATGAACGCCGTGGCCGAGGGCGTCTCCCAGTCGGGCGTGCCGCTCACGGTGTTCGACGCGGCCCGCACCCACCCCAGCTACATCCTGCCCTCCCTCTGGACCCAGAGCGGCGTCATTGTGGGCGCCCCCACTTACGAGGTCTCGCTCTTTCCGCCGGTGGCCCAGGCCATCGAGACGGCGGTCCACAAGCGCATCATGAACCGCAAGGCGGCCTACTTTGGCAGCTATGGCTGGAGCAAGGGCGCCCTGCGCGGTCTGGAGCAGTTGACCGAGCCGCTCAAGTGGGAGTGGCTGGACACGTTCGAGTTTGCGGGCGCCACCACCCGAGAGAACCTGCGGGAGGGCGAGGCCTTTGGCGAGCGCTTTGCCCGCGCCCTGCTCGAGGAGGCCTAGCACACACTGTCGCCCTGCGTCGGGCGATGGAGCAGCGATGCAATACCACGAGCGCCGCGGCAACATCCACATACATACGGTGCATTCCGACGGCACGGGTCGCGTTGAGGACGTGGCCCGTGCCGCCGTCGAGGCGGGCCTCGATTTCGCCATCATCACCGACCACAACGCCTGGCACCCCGAGCAGGCGGGCTGGCACGACCGTACGCTCATCCTGGTAGGCGAGGAGCTGCACGACCCGGCCCGGCCCCAGGCGAACCATCTGCTGGCGCTGGGCGTAGCGCAGGATCTCGCGCCACGCGAGGACGTGCCCGACGCCGGTTCGCTCCAACAGCGGATCGACGCGGTGCGGGCCGCCGGCGGGCTGGCGTTCCTGGCCCACCCCATCGACCGCAGCGGCGCCTATGCCGACGAGCCCGAGATCCGGTGGGTGGACCGTGACGCCACCGGCTTTCACGGCATCGAGCTGTGGAACTACATGTCCGAGTTCAAGTCCCATGTGCGCTCGCGCCTCACCGCCCTGCTCTATGCCCATTGGCCCGCCCTGGCCATGCGCGGCCCCTATCCCGAGACACTACAGCTCTGGGATGCGCTGCTGGAACGCGAGATGATCTATGCCATCGCCGGCTCGGACGCCCACGCCAGATCCTACAGCATGGGCCCCATTCGGCGCACGGTCTTTTCCTACCGGCACCTGTTCCGCGCCGCCAATACGCATCTCCTCTTGCGAGAACCCTGGACGGGGCGCCTGCCCGATGACGAGGCACTGGTGTACGAGGCGCTGGGCAAGGGGCGGGGCTGGGTGGCGAACGACGCGCTCGCGCCGACCGAGGGCACGCTGCTGGTGGCAGTCGACGGCACAAACGGTTATACTTTTGGCGAGACGGTTCGCGCGACGGGGCCGGTGTGGTTTCGCGCCCAGATCCCGGCCCGAGGCGACATGCGCCTGATACACAATGGCGCGCCGGTGGCGCGTTGGCGAGGGCGCTCGCTCGAGCTCCGGGCCCAGGCGCCCGGTGTCTACAGATTGGAGGTATATCGGCGCTACCTGGGGCGCCAACGCGGTTGGATTTTCGGCAACCCGATCCGCATCGAGCGGAACAACAATCACGCCGGGGCATCATGAGGCCCGGCGGCCGGTGAAAGGAAGCCATGGTCGGGATATTCGTCGGTCTTATGACCGCCCTGTCGTGGGCGGTGGGTTCCATCATGATGCGGGATCTGTCCCGCAAGCTGGATCCGATTACGCTGAACGCGCCTCGCTCTCTGGTCGGCGGCCTGCTGATGTTGGTCTTGGTCTTGGTAACCGGACAACAGGGGGGCTATGCGACCATCACGCCGCTGCAGCTCCTCTTTATGGTGGGGAGCATGCTCGTCGGGGCGGCATTGGCGATACCTTTTACGTCACGAGCCTGTCGCGCATCGGCGTGGCCCGTGCGTTTCCCATTGCCAGCATCTATCCCGCGCTCACCCTTGTGCTGGGTGTCCTGATCCTGACCGAGATCGTCAGCCTGAGCATCGTCGGTGGCCTGGTGCTCGTCATCGTCGGGGTCGTGCTGATCAGCCGTATCTCCTCCGGCGTGGTGATCGACCCGCACCACCAGACACCGGCCGGGGGCGTCTCGTTCGCCCTGGGGGCCGCCGCATTTTGGGCGATCTCGATCCTGATGCTGGCGCCGGGCATCGAGGGGCATAGCGCCGTGGTCGTCTCTTCGATTCGCGTCCCGGCCCTGTCGCTGGCGCTGTGGGCGATCGTGGCAGTGCGAGGGTCGTGGCGCCCGCTGCTGACGCTGAGCCGTCGCGAATGGGCCGTCCTGCTGGTGGGTGGCCTGATCGGCTGGGGCCTGGGCAGCATCCTGTTCGTGGTCACGGTATCCCTGCTGGGGCCGACCCAGGCAGCGATCCTGACCTCGACATCGCCCATGTTTGCGCTGCCATTGAGCGCGCTTGTGCTGCGTGAACGCATCAACGCCCACGTATGGGTGGGCACAGCGCTCACCGTCTGCGGTATCATCCTGGTCACCTAGTCTGACGGCCATGAAAGGAGAACGACATGAGCCCCGAGACCCGGCCACCCAATATCATCTTTTTCTTTACCGATCAGCAAAGGGCCGACACGGCGGGCTGCTATGGCAACCCTCTGGGGCTCACGCCGAACCTGGATGCCATGGCCGAGGAGGGCGTGCGGTTTGACCTGGCCTTTACGGCCCAGCCGGTGTGCGGCCCCGCTCGGGCCATGCTCCAGACCGGGGTCTATCCCACGGTCACCGGCTGTTTCCGCAACGGCATTCCCCTGCCCATCGACGCACGCACCATCGCCCACGAGCTGCGTGAAACGGGCTATGAGGTGGGCTATATCGGCAAGTGGCACCTGGCGGGACGCGGCCGCTACGAGCCCCAGTGGGTGCCCGCCGAGCGCCGGGGCGGCTATGTCGACCACTGGCTCGCGGCCGATCTGCTCGAGTTTAGCTCGTCGGCCTATGGCGGTGGCTACTATGACGGCGACAACGAGTTTGTGCCGTTCGAGGGCTTTCGCGTCGACTCCCAGACCGACCATGTGCTCGAGTATCTGCGCACCCGCGATGGCCAGCGGCCCTTTTTCCTGTTTCTCTCGTACCTGGAGCCGCACCACCAGAACAACCTGGACCGCTATGTGGCCCCCGAGGGCTATCGCGAGCGCTATGAGGAGTACCCTGTTCCGGGCGACCTGGAGCAGTTCCACGGGGGCGACTGGCAGGACAACCTGCCCGACTATTACGGGATCTGCGCCAACATCGACGAGAACCTGGGGCGCATTCGTGCCGAGCTGGAGCAGTTGGGCCTGGCGGACAACACCGTCATCCTGTACACCAGCGACCACGGCACCCATTTCCGCACCCGCAACGCCGAGTACAAGCGCTCCTGCCACGAGGCCTCGATCCGGGTTCCGATGGTGGCACATGGCCCCGGCCTGACAGGAGGGCGCGTCGTCGAGGAACTGGTCAGCCTGGTCGACATCCCACCAACGATTCTGAGTCTGGCAGGTGCCCCTACGCCCGAGCGCTATCAGGGGCGCAGCCTGTTGCCCCTGGCCAACGGGGAGGCCCAAGACTGGCCCGATGACGTGTTCATCCAGATCAGCGAGTCGCAAGTGGGCCGCGCCCTGCGAACCGCCCGCTGGAAGTATGGCGTGACCGCGCGCAACAAGGACGGCAACCGCGACGCCGCCAGCGATGTGTACGAGGAGCAATATCTGTACGATCTGGAGAACGATCCCCACGAGCTTCTCAACCTGGTCGGCGATCCGGCCTACCGTGCCGTGGCCGACGACCTGCGCGAGCGGCTGCTCCGCCGCATGGTCGCCGCCGGAGAAGAGAGGCCCGAGATCCTCAAAACGTAGAATCTGTAAGATGTTTGTTTGCGACAAGGGAGCAATCTATGAACTCGAGCGACAATGGCGCGTCCCAAACGCGCGTTCCCTGGACGATCCGCGATATGGTGTATGCCATTCTTGCCACCCTGGGCATCATGGCGCTAGTCTTGCTTGGCGCAGTAGTGTTCGCAATCGTGGCCGCGATATTGGGCGTTGACATAGAAGCTTTGGATTTTCGGCTACTCGTCGTGATTACGCCCGTTGTGCAAGCGCTAATGATCGTACCAGCCTGGTGGTGGTCGGTGCGCAAGTATAGAGTAAGTTGGCGAGCCCTAGGGCTTCGACGCTTTCCATGGATACGCGGCCTGGCCTTTATTGCGCTGGGCCTATTGACCATCTTGGCAATCAACCTCGGATGGGCTTGGGTGATGGAGCGGTTTGAGCTAGAGGGCCAGCCTGACCTCGTACCTCTATTTGGCGAGGGACTCGGCGGCTTTCTGGTTGCGTTTATTGCAGCAGCCATCGTGGCCCCGGTTGCCGAAGAGCTGCTGTTTCGCGGCTTCCTGTACCGTGGATTACGCGACAGGTGGGGGATAATCGCAGGCGCCGTCGTGTCGTCTGTCCTTTTTGCCCTTTTCCACTTAGTACCAGGCGTCATACCCGCAATCATACTCATGGGATTGGTCTTTGCCGCTCTATATGAGTTAACCGACTCTGTATGGCCCCCTATTTTGCTACATGGCGTATACAACGGCCTAGCTATTGTAATGGCATACTTGAACGCAGGTACCTAAGGCTGAAATGGGAACCGACGCATTGTGCAGTCGTCGCTTGCATCTCGGCCCTTGCCGGTAATGGCGAGATGCGTCATCCGACAGGCCAAAGCCTCGGCAGACGACGCCGC
This sequence comes from Anaerolineae bacterium, assembly GCA_007118555.1. Taxonomy (GTDB): domain Bacteria; phylum Chloroflexota; class Anaerolineae; order UBA1429; family UBA1429; genus UBA1429. The sequence continues at coordinate 5,910 of SKRJ01000304.1, forward strand.
CCGCCTCAAGGCGCTGGAGGCCGCCACCCTCGGCGATAGCGATCTGAGCGCCGCCGAGATGCGCGCCGTCCTCGCGCGCCCCGAGCAGCGGGTCTATCTGGCCGAGGCGGGGGCCGTAGCCGTCGGGCTGCTGGCCACGTTCGAGACCGCCGCGCCCGCCGGAAGGCGGCTGGAGCTGGACATGCTGGGCGTGGCCGAGGGGTGGCGCGGGCGTGGCATCGCCGCCGCCTTAGTAGCGCAGGCCATCGCCGACGCCCGGGAGCGGGGCATCCGC
>SKRJ01000041.1 GCA_007118555.1 Anaerolineae bacterium
CGCGTCGCTCTAGGTCAAAAAGTCCCGGAGCTTGCGGCTGTTCAGCGGATGGCGCAGCTTGCGCAGCGCCTTGGCCTCGATCTGACGCACCCGCTCGCGGGTGACGCCAAAGTGCCGCCCCACCTCTTCGAGGGTGTGCGACTCGCCATCCATCATGCCAAAACGCATGGAGAGCACCTCGCGCTCGCGCTCGGTGAGCGCATTGAGCACGTCGCGCACCTCTTCGCGCATGAGCTCGTTGTCGGTCTCTTCCATGGGGCTCTCGATGGACTCGTCCGCGATAAAGTCCACGAGCACGCTGTTGTCCTCGTTGCCCATGGGGGCCTCGAGGGACATGGGCTCTTGCGAGATGGTCATGATCTGCTGTACCTTTTGTGCCGCCTTTTGCAGACGGCGATGCACATCCGGTGGCAGCGGGTTGTCGTTGGCCTCCGCCTCTTCGATGACGCGGCGGTCATGGTCCGAGACATAGTTGAGGTGGACGGCGATCTCTTCCGGCGTGGGGTCGTGGCCCAGGCTCTGTTGCAGGTGGCGGATCGTCCGGGTCAAGCGGTTGATCGACTCGATCATGTGCACGGGGATGCGGATGGTGCGCCCCTGATCGGCGATCGCGCGGTTGATGGCCTGGCGAATCCACCACGTGGCATACGTGCTGAACTTGAACCCCTTTTCGTGGTCAAACTTTTCGACAGCGCGCAACAAGCCCAGGTTGCCCTCCTGGATCAGGTCCAGGAAGGACATGGAGCGCCCCGAGAAACGCTTGGCCATGCTCACCACCAGGCGGAGGTTGGCCTCGATCATGTGGCGGCGGGCCAGATCGCCCCGCAACACCTGGAGATGCAGCTTGCGCATCTCCAGTATCGACAGGTCGTCTCTTTCCTTTTCCAGGCGTTCGCTCGCCACCATACCGGCCTGTATGGCCTTGGCCAGGCGTACTTCGTCCTCCGCTTCCAGCAACGGCACGCGTCCGATCTCGCGCAGATACATCTGCACCGAATCTCCCGTAGCCTCTGTGCGTCGGGTTCTGGGCTCGGCTCTGCTGTCCTCTTCGCTATCTTTCTCTTCGTCGTCATCGTTCGTCGGCTCGGACAACAAGTCCTCTTCCATGTCCATCACCAATACGCCCATATCGGTGAGAGCATGAGTCAACTCGTCGAGTTGCTTTTCGGCGTTCTTTTCGCCCTCGACAACCTTGATCAGCTCTTGCCGGGTAACATATTCCTCCCGGAAAGCCTTGAGCATAAGCTCATCCAGCAGTTCTTCTTTTTCCTGCTTGTTGTTAGTCATGGTCTATTTCACAGTGTTTCGGCATTACGGCGTCCAACAAAAGTTGCGGCATGAAACCTTCTCTCGGTTTGCAGATACTCGGCGGTGAGCAGCATGATCTGGGCATTTAGCTCGCGTACGCGTTCCTTTAGCCCCTGCTCTTGGGAATCCTGTTGCATAAAGCGCAGCTCCTCGATGCGCCGTAGGATCTGTTCCCTGCGTAGCCGCGTTGCGCACTTGTATATATCTTCTCTCAGCATCTCTCCCGAAAGCGGCGGGCCGGAGCGATACTGCTTCAGGAGGGATTCTACCTGATGGTTCGTTTCCGTGTCAAGCTGCTCCGTGAGCAGATCAATCGTGTACTCTTCCTCGGCCAGGCCCAAGAGCGGGACCAGCCGCGCAAAGATCTCGCGGTGGCGGGTGTCATCAAAGGCATCGACCGAAAGCTCGGCGGCCGCGATGGCCTCCGCCGCCAGGGCCGGGTTCTCGAGCATCAGCATCAGGCACCGCTCTTCGAGGCTGGGCCCCACCCGCATCCGGGGCTGCGCGGGCGCCCTCTGTTGGGGCGGCGCGCTCATCGGTGGCGGCGGCTCGGGCGGCTCCTCGCGCTGGCGACGGCGGGCCGGCCGACGCAGCCGATCGAGCTGCGGGAGCAACTCGCGCTCGTCGATCCGGATCCACTGGGCCAGGCGCTGCAAATAGTGCGAGCGCTCCACGGGATTGTCCATAGAGGCGATAATGGGTAGCAGCCGCTCGGCGGCCTGGGCCTTGCCCTTGGCCGTGGCGACGTCGATCTCGCGCATGGCGCGTTGAAGGTAAAAGTCGGCCACGGGCAGAGCGCCCTCTACAAGGCGGTCCCAGCGCTCCCGGTCGCTCAGGATGAGCTCGTCGGGGTCCAGGCCATCGGGCAGCATCAGGATGCGGACCTCGGCGTCCAGGCGCTCCTCGTAGCGGATGAGGCCGCGCGCGTCGGGCACGGGCACCATATGGTGTGGCAGGGCCTCGCGGGCCGTCTGGGCGCCCTTTTCCGCCGCGCGGATGCCGGCCTCATCGGGGTCCAGCGCCAGGATGAGCGTGCGGGTGCTGCGGCGCAGCATTTCGATGTGCGCCTCGGAGAGGGCCGTGCCCATGCAGGCCACGATGTTGGTCACGCCGCACTGGTGTGGGATGATCACGTCCATATAGCCCTCGACGATGATCACGGTCCCCGTCTCGCGGATGCTGCCCCGCGCCAGGTCGATCCCGTACAGGACGCTGCCCTTGTCGAACAGGGGCGTCTGCGGCGTATTCAGATACTTGGGCTGAGAGTCGTCCAGGACGCGGCCGCCAAAACCAATGATGCGGCCCTGGGCGTCGCGGATGGGAAACATGACACGGCCACGGAACCGGTCATAGACGTTGCCGGCCTCGTTCTGAGAGAGGAGCCCGGCCTCCAGGGCCTCTTTTTGCGACACGCCCTGGCTCTTGAGGTACTGTTCCAGGCGATGCCACTCTTCCGGGGCATAGCCTAGCTGAAAGGCACGCACCGATTCCTCGGTCACGCTGCGCCTGACGAAATAGTCGCGCCCCGGCGCGCCCTCGGCGGTGGTCAGCATCGTGTGTTGAAAGTAGCTGGCCGCCAGGGCGTTGATCTCGCGCATGCGGTCGAGGGCGTCGCGTTGCTGGCGCGCCGACTCGCTCATCGGCTCCAGCTCGATGCCGGCCCGCGAGGCAAGCAGGCGTAGCGCCTCGCCGAAATCCATGTTCTCCTGGCGCATCACAAAGGAGAACAGGTCGCCGCCGGTGGAGCAGGCGCCAAAGCAGTGCCAGCGCTGGCTCTCGGCAAACACGATAAAGGAGGGCGTCTTTTCCGTGTGAAAGGGGCAGATGCCCTTGAAATTGGCGCCCGCCTTTTTCAGCGGCACATACGTGCCGATGATATCGACAATATCGAGACGTTGCTTGATGTCGTCTACGACTGACATGTTTCGTATGCCTTGCTGAACGCGAGATGCGCCTGCAACAATAGCAGGCACAGGTCGCTCGCATCGCTTGGATACCTTTATTATACGCAGGATCGGAAGCTTGACCATGTGAGCGTATGTGTATCCATTCCGGCGGCAGCTCCTACATGCCTGGCGCACAACTCGCTAGGGTTGTGTCATTGTCCCGCTTATGCATATTGGGCCTCCCCGTGGGCGAACACACAAGGTTCGTTCTACGTGAAAAAGCGCACTAGAGAGAAAAAAAGTAGAGGCGATGCTTGTCCTCGCCCAAGCCGTCCGCCACTCATCGCACGGCGCTTTACCATTACCACGACTTACAGACCCTGCGCAACTCGCTACCGGACTTGACAAGAGGCGTCTCTGATCCTATGATGTGACCGAGCGGTCATATGACTGTGCGGTCACATAATCGAGGGAGTCATGCCCAAACCCACGTTTTTCAACCTGCCCGAGGACAAGCGCGACCTGATCCTCGAGATGGCCATAGAAGAGTTTGCCAGCAACGACTATGAGAGTGCGTCGATCTCGCAGATTGTGGCGCGGGCGGGGATCGCCAAGGGCAGCTTTTACCAGTATTTCGAGGACAAACGCGATCTCTACTTTTACCTCGTCGAGCTGGCGGCGGAGGAAAAGAGACGTTTCTTGGCCGCGCATCCGCCGCCGGACCCGAAGATGAACCTGTTCGACTATATGCGGTGGTTGCTGCGCGTGGGGTTGACCTTTGAGCTGTCGCGGCCCAAACTGGGGTGGGTGGCCTTTCGGGCGATCCATGTGGAGCGGCCCTTTGGCGACGAGGTGCTCGACCATGTCCAACGCAGCGCCCTGGACTATTACCGGTCGCTCCTGCAGATGGGCGTGGAGCAGGGCTCGGTCGATCCCGAGATCGACATGGATATGGCTGTCTTTATCGTCAGCCGGTTGTTCGCCGCATATGGCCGCCACCTGATCGAGCGAGAGCAGCTCTCCCTCGAGGATCTCGACAAGGGGAGCCCAGCCTACCGGGACCTCGACGTGACCGACATGGAGGAGCATCTGATCTCGTTTCTGGAGCGAGGTCTGCGTCCCTGCCCGCGTGCGGAAAAGGACAGGCCAGATGACGCGGATCAGGAACCTGCACCGTAAACGCAAAGGAGCAAGATGAGCGACGATTTGGCCATTGAGATTCGCGGTCTGGAAAAGGCCTATGGCCCCGTCAGGGCGCTGCGGGGCGTTGATTTGGAGGTGCATCAGGGTGAGGTGTTCGGCTTTTTGGGGCCCAACGGCGCCGGCAAGACCACGACCATCCGTTGCATGCTGGACCTGATCCGGCCGCAGGCGGGCAGCATCCGGGTCTTGGGGCTGGATCCACAGGCCGCGCCCCAGGCGGTCAGGGCGCGGGTGGGCTATCTGCCCGGCGAGCTGAACCTGGAGCCGAACCTGCGCGTTGGGGCGACGCTGCGCTACCTGGCGGCGTTGCGGGGCAATCGCCTCGATTGGGGCTTTGTCGAGCAACTGGCCAGTAGGCTGCAACTGTCGCTCAATGCGCCGGTCAAGAACCTCTCCAAGGGTAACAAGCAAAAGGTGGGGATGATCCAGGCGCTGATGGCCCGGCCCGACCTGCTATTGCTGGATGAGCCAACGTCGGGGCTCGATCCTCTGATGCAGCAAGAGGTCTACCGTCTCATCGAAGAGGCCCGTGAGGGTGGGGCGACGGTCTTTTTCTCGTCGCACGTGATCAGCGAGGTCGAGGTACTGGCCAGCCGGGTGGCGATCATTCGGCAGGGGCGCATCGTCGAGACGGTGGCGCCGCGCCAGTTGCTCAGCATGACGACGCGTCGCGTGCGGCTGCGGTTCATGGAGGCCGTGGATGCCCAGGTGCTGGCGGAGGCCCCCGGCGTGACCGCGCTCACTCAGGAGGACGCGACCAGCGCCACGCTGCAGGTGGAAGGCGGGATGGACGGCCTCATCAAGGCGTTGGCGGGGCTGCCGGTGGCCGATCTGCAGACCGGACACCCATCCCTGGAGGAGTTGTTCCTGGCCTACTATGAGGAGCAGGGGGAGGCGGCATAGCATGTTCACCGAACTGCGATTCGCGTTGGGGCGCTTGCGCGGGCGCATCCTGGGCTGGGGGCTGGGGTTGGGACTCTACAGCCTGTGGATGATCTGGCTGTATGAGGACGTGGCCCAGATCGATCTTGCGGCCTATCTGGAGGCCTTTCCCCCCGAGATGCTGGTGTTCTTTGGCAGCATAACAGAGCTAGCCAGCCCGCCCGGTTTCCTGGACACCTACTATTTCACTCTCATGACGCTCATCGTGGGCATCCTGGCCATTGGCGTGGGGGCAGGCTTGCTGGTGAACGACGAGGAGGCGGGTATCCTCGATCTGGTGCTGGCCCATCCTATCAGCCGCACGGCGCTCTTTTGGGGGCGCTACCTGTCGCTGATGCTCTGCCTGGCCGTCGTCCTGATCATTGGCCAGCTCGGCTGGATCCTGCCTCCCCAGAGTGCCGTCATGGAGCTGACCTGGATCGAGTTCATGCTGCCTGTGTTGCCTCTGTTTGCGGTGCTACTGCTTTTTGGTACGCTGGCCTTTTTCCTGAGCATGGCGCTGCCCTCGGGGCGCCTGGCCAGCGCCGTCAGCGGCGGCCTCCTGGTGGCCAATTACCTCTTTGTCGGCCTTGCCCGGCTCGATGAGAGTCTGGAGCCCATCGTCCGCCTGACGCCGTTGCACTATTACCAGGGGGGCTGGGCGGTGCGGGGGCTCGAGTGGGGCTGGCTGGCGGGCCTGCTGGCGGGCAGCGTGGTCATGGCGCTGGGCGCCTGGGCGCTGTTCCTGCGGCGTGACATTCGCGTGGGCGGCGAGCACGAATGGGGCGTGGGCAGGGCCCTGCGCCGCCTCCGGGGGCGGGCGCCCGAGACGAGGAGTGGGGTGGC
>SKRJ01000068.1 GCA_007118555.1 Anaerolineae bacterium
CCGGGTGCCCCGTGACGCCTGGGCCCACACCCGGCTCGAGGCCGTGGTCCTGCGCCGCCAAGAGATCGAGAGCGTGTCGCCGGATACGCCGCTGGTGCTTGCCTTGCAGCGCATGACGGGCAATAATATGGCGCAACTCCCGGTGGAGAGCAACGGCGAGCTCGAGGGCATCCTCAGCCGCCAGCGCATCATCACCTTTGTGGAGATGCAGACGGGCGCTCGAGCCGAGCGCTGAGCCCGAGCGGAGCGGGTGACCGCTCCCCCACAACCTCAGAGAGGAGCGCTGTGAGGATTCTCTATCTGGACTGTGACACGTTGCGGCCCGACCACCTCGGCTGCTATGGCTATCATCGAAACACCTCCCCCAACATCGACCGGCTGGCGCAAGAGGGCCTGCGTTGCACCAACTATTACGTCTCGGATGCGCCCTGTCTCCCCTCACGAGCCGCCCTCTTTACAGGGCGCTTTGGCATCCACACGGGCGTCGTGAGCCATGGCGGCACCGCGGCAGACCCGCGCCTGGAGGGCCCCACACGCCAGTTTCGCCAATCGCGCGACCAGGCGTCCTGGATGGAAGTCTTGCGTCAGGCGGGGCTGCACACCGTCTCTGTCAGCCCCTTTGCCGAGCGGCACTCGGCCTGGTGGTTCTACCGCGGGTTCAACGAGGCCCACAACACCGGCAAGGGCGGCATGGAGCGCGCCGACGAGATGGCGCCCGTGGCCCTGGATTGGATCCGCAACCACGGTCGGCAGGACAACTGGTTCCTGCAGGTGAACATGTGGGACCCACACACGCCCTTTCGCACGCCCATGGACTATGGCAATCCCTTTGAGGGCGAGCCGATCGCCGACTGGATCACAGATGACAAGATCCGGGAGGACTATTGCGGTTTCGGCCCCCACAGCGCCCAGGACCCCGGGGGCTTTGGGCCCAACGATACCGAGCGCTGGCCCCGCCTGCCCGCCGAGATCGCGTCTCTCGAGGACTATCGCCGGTGGATCGACGGCTATGACATCGGCATCCGCTACATGGACGACCACATCGGGCAGATTCTGGAGGCCCTGGAGGAGCAGGGCGTCCTCGACGAGACGGTGATCATCGTATCGTCCGACCATGGCGAGAATCAGGGCGAGCGCAACGTCTATGGCGACCATCAGACCGCGGATCATGTCACGTCGCGGGTGCCCCTGATCGTGCGCTGGCCCGGTCGCCACCAGAGTGGCGGCGTGAACGCCGGTGGCGCCGAGGGCGGTGTGGTGGACGACGCGCTACATTACAACGTGGACTTGCCGCCCACCCTGGCCGAGATGCTGGGGTTGGACGCGCCGGCCGAGTGGGATGGGCAGAGCTTTGCCGCCACCTTGCGCGATGGCACACCCGCCGGCCGGGATTACCTTGTGGTCAGCCAGTGCGCCTGGAGTTGCCAACGCGCCGTTCGCTGGGACGATTGGATCCTGATACGGACCTATCACCCGGGCCTCAAGGATTTCCCGCCCGTGATGCTGTTCAACGTGGCCGACGATCCCCACGAGCTGCACGATCTGGCCGACGAGCGCCCCGAGATCGTCAATACGGGGCTGGCCCGCCTGGAGGAGTGGCAGGCCGAGATGCTGGCGACCTCGCCCGGCGACGCCGACCCCCTCTGGACCGTGATGCGCGAGGGCGGCCCGTACCATGCCCGAGGCTGGCTGCTGCGCTATGCGGAGCGGCTGCGGGCCACCGGCCGCGGCCATCACGCCGACCGGCTCCTGGCCGAGAGAATGCCCAACGAGTGGGTCTACCCCGACCGCCCCGGCGACTGGGACGCCATCGACGAGGGATAGCTGGCTCACATATACACGAGGGGAGCCACTCTTGATCGCTCCCCTCGCTCTTTGCCTCTGCCCTATGAAAAGTGGCGGTTGCCCATCTCGACAATGGTGGGCAACTCTTGCCCGACAGGCCAGGGGATGCTCCACGGGATGCCTGGCAGCAGATCGAACACGTCATCGGCGATCTTGTTCTCGCCGACAGGATCGATGCAGGCGGCCCACACAAAGGCATCGCTCTGAAAGACCGCTCGATCGCCCTCGCGCGAGATCTGGATCTCTGGCTCCGCCCAGTGAATGGCCTTGTAGGGGGCGTTGAACAGACGGTTCTGCCTCACACAGCGCCCGTTCTGCCACAGCGTCGCGTACACGGCAGCGCGCCGGTAGCCCATGGCCTCCCACTCGCTCACCGGCAGCCGACAACAGGCCACGCTGGCGTTGGGCGCCAGCGTCACCCGTCGCGAGTCCTGGCGGCTCTCGGCGCCGTCAAAGCAGGCATAGCCATATACGACCTCCCCCTCCCAGACCTCTGATGTATCATTGACGCAGTAGATGCACACCCGGTCGCCGTCGATGGCAGGAATGACCTGGATCGGGTCAAAGGCGCGGCGCACGGGATGAAACGCCAGCTTGCGCCGCATGTAATAGTCCACGATGGTCCAGCCATGGGTGACCGGCCACGAGTCGTTGTACATCCAAAAGATGGCCGAGGCGGTGCTGAACATGCGCCGGCGGAAATTGTTGATGTACTCGACCAGGGCCTCGGCCTGCAGCACGCCGCTGAGGTAGGCATAGTCCTCGAGCGAGAGGGCCGCCGGGTCCAGGCCATACCAGGTGCGGAACCATTCCTCGTTGATCGACTTGCGCCCCGGCCCGTCCGAGCCTCGCGGGTTGGGCCCCGAGGCCAGCTCATTGTCATGATACTCCCAGCTCGGCGAGAGGTAACGCCGCTCGTCCTCGGGCAGGAACTGCTCCAGCGTCGCGATGGACGAGGCCCCCAGCGCCCCGCCCTCGTTGGGAAAGCGGCTCACATCGTCACGATAGGCCCAGAAATTCTCGCGGCTCTCCCCCAGCGACACGTGCCAGGGGTGCTGGTCGCCAGCGGTGGGATCGTTGGGGTGCAGGTTGCCCGGCGAATAGGGCGAGCTGGGCCAGTAGGGCCGCGAGGGATCCTCGTTGTGCAGGATGCGCGGTATCTCCATGTGATACAGCGCATAGTCGGGATGGGCGCGCACCGTGTCATACATCCAGTCCCAGGCGCCCCACTCGATCTCGTTGTTCCCGCACCACACCACCAGGCTCGGATGGGGCGACAGCTCGCGGCTCACGTGGGTCACCTCGTCGCGCACGCTGCGCAGAAACGCGGGATCGCCCGAGGGATACTGGGCGCAGGCAAAGATGAAATCGTGCCACACCATGATGCCCGCGACGTCGCACAGCTCGAGAAAGTCGTGGTCTACGTACAGCCCGCCACCCCAGATGCGCAGCATGTTGAAGTTGGCCGCCACGGCCTCGTCGATCAGGCCCTGGTAGCGCTCGCGGTTCACGGCGGCCATGAGCATGTCGGCAGGTACCCAGTTGCCGCCCTTGCAAAAGACCGGCACCCCGTTGACATGCAGCGTAAAGTGCTCGCCGCCGTCGTCATGGGGCGAACGGTCGATGCTGACCGAGCGGATGCCTGTGCGGCATTGGCGGCTGTCTACCGTGGCCCCGTCGACATCGAGCCGGCAGGCGACGTCATACAGTGGCTGTTGTGCGTGGGGCAGCGGCCACCAGAGGGCGGGCTCATCGATCTCGACGGCCACGGTCTGGGTCGACGCGCCAGGGGGCAGGGTCACGCTGGCGTCTCTCTCGGCGACCCCGGGACCGGAGACCTGCACGCCCACCACCGCCTCGATCGCCTCGTCGCCCACATTCTCGACATGCACGCGCACGTAGAGTATGGCCTGCGAGTGATCGCCGGCCAGCTCGGGATACACGGTGACCTGCTCGATGCGCGCCGTGTCCGCCCATTCCAGCGCCACCGAGCCGGGGATGCCCACATTGACCAGGCGCGGGTTCCAGTCCCAGCCGAACTGGAACTGGGGCTTGCGCAGCCACATGCGCTTGTGCAGCAGGCTGTCGGGATGGCGCGGGTCATAGTCGCCCGCCGTGCGCTCGGCGGCGGCATACAACCCCGACTCGACGGCGACGCTGAGCTGGTTCTCGCCCTCGCGCAGATGGTCGGTCACGTCGATGCGGCAGGGGTAAAACACGTTGGCATGCCCGCCAATCCGTTCGCCATTGAGCCAGATCTCGGCCACCAGGTCCAGCGCCTCGAACACGAGCCAGACGCGGCCGGCCTCCAGCGCCTCGGCCTCGGGTGTAAACGTGCGCCGATAGATCCAGAACTGCTCCTCGACCCAGCGGGCCGCCAGAGCGTTCGTGCCCACGCGGGGGTCGTCGATGCGCCCCGCGCGCATCAGGTCCAGATGAACACCGCCCGGCACCTGGGCGTCGATGCAGGCGCGCTCGTCGACGTCGGGGAGGCAGTAGGTCGCCACCTCGCCACGCCGCCCATCGGTCCCCCTGAGCTTCCATGTCCCGTCCAGGCTCTGTTTTGCGAACATGCTCTCGGCCTCCTCTCCGGCTGCGGATCGTGCGCTGCTTTGCATACTCATTATGACCGCTGGCTGGTAGAGCGTCAACCGTGCCTGACACCCGGTTGCCTCGCGGCAGCCGCGGGTCTAGAATAAGGGTATCGTTCGCATCATCCGGTCGCCACTGGGAGGTCACATGATCAAACTATCGGGGCGCACCCAGCCCCTGGAGCATTACCCCGTTCTGGACGCGCTGGACGTCATTCACCGCCTGGGCTTTGACGGCGTCGAGGTCTGCCTGGAGACCGACGAGATGGCGCCGGACACGCTCACTGACGAGATCATCGCGAGCGTGCGGGAGCGCATCGAGACGCTGGGGCTGGCGCCCCACTCGGTGGGCTATCACAGGGACTATGTCTACGACGACCACGAGTACGAGCTGACCCGGCGCGCCATCGCCGCCACCCGCGATTTTGGCACCGACCTGTTCATCTTTTCGGGCCCGCCCAAGCGCACCAGCGATCAGGCCGAGTGGGACCGGATGCTGGCCCGCACCAGCGAGCTGGTCAACCTGGGCGAAAAGCATGGCGTCATCCTGGCGCAAGAGTTCGAGCCGGGGTTCATCGTGGGCTCCACGGCCGAGCTGCTGCGCCTGTTCGAGGAGCTGCCCTCGTCCCACCTGGCCGCCAACGCCGACCTGGGCCACCTCTACCTGTGCGACCCCGATCCCATCGCGTCCATCCACGCCCTCGGCAGCAAGATCGTCCACGGCCACGTAGAGAACATGGTCACGGGCGTCCACGATCATGTGCTGCCCACCGAAGGCGACATGGACCTGGAGCGCTATTTCGAGGCGCTGCACGAGATCGGGTTCGACGGGGCCCTGGCGCTGGACCTGTACAAGCACGATTACGAGACGGTGGCCCCCGAGCAGATCGCCTATCTCCGCTCGCTGATCGCCGCTGTAGAGGAGCGCTAGCGAATGAGCGACAATGCCATCTATCCCCTGACGTTCGAGCCGCAACTGCGTCCCTACCTATGGGGCGGGCGCAACTTGGCGACCCTCTTTGGACGCGACCTGCCGCCCGGCCCCGTGGCCGAATCCTGGGAGATCTCGGCCCACCCCGAGGCCCCCACCGTCGTGCTCGACGGGCACTGGCGAGGCATGGCCCTGCCCCAAGTACACAAGATCCTGGGCGCCGAGTTGGTGGGCCGCCGGGCCATGGGCCACCCCTGTGGCGATCGCTTTCCCCTGCTGGTCAAGCTGCTGGATGCCGAGCGCGACCTCTCGGTGCAGGTGCACCCCGACGACGAGTACGCCTGCGAGCACGAGGACGGCGACTCGGGCAAGGTCGAGACCTGGTACATGCTGGCCGCAGAGCCTGACACGCAGCTCATCTATGGTCTGGCGCCCGACGTCGATCGGGACCGGTTCGAGCAGGCCATCGCCGAGGGCCGCGTCCCCCAGACGCTGGCGCGGCTGCCGGTGCAGGCCGGCGACTGCATCCATGTGCCCGCCGGCACGGTGCACGCCCTCACCGCCGGCACCGTCCTGGTCGAGATTCAGCAGAACTCGGACGCCACCTACCGCGTGTATGACTGGGGCCGCGTTGGCACCGACGGCCAGCCCCGGGAGTTGCACATCGAAAAGGCCTTGGACGTGATCGATTGGGAGGGCGACGCCCCGGGCATCGTGGCGCCCGAGACCCTGTCAGAGGGGGATGGCGTGCGCCACCAGCGGCTGGTGTCCAGCCCCCAA
>SKRJ01000117.1 GCA_007118555.1 Anaerolineae bacterium
GAGTTGCCCAGCCACTTGAGCACCAGCGTGCGGCCGCCCTGGCGCACCCGGTAGATGCGGTGACCGTGCCGGCGGGAGAGCAACTCCCACCCGGTAGCATCGCCAAGGCCGAGGGCGTCCAGATCATCGGCCGGCGGCAGACCCACCGGCCCGCACGCGCCGGACGCCCTGCATGCATCCACAGCTAGCGCAGGTCCGCCAGGATGGCCGTGGCCCCGTCGGTGAGCAGCATGCCGTCCGAGCCTACGGTGATGAAACGCATGCCCCGCGCGGCCCACTCCTGCGCGTTGTGCGGGCGACCGGCGATGCCGGGCACCTTGCCCGTCTTGCGACAGGCCTCGAGCACGTTCAGGATGGTCTCCTCATGCAGGGCGCGGTCCCGCTCCACGGTGAGGTCCAGGCCCATGGACGCGGCCAGATCCGCAGGCCCCACCCAGCAGCCGTCGACGCCCTCGACCTGCAGGATGGCCTCGGCCGACTCGGCCGCCGTGATGGACTCGATCTGCACGGCGAGCATGACCTCGTCGTCGATCCACTGTTGGTAATCTTCTCCCAGGAATCCGGCGCCAAAGGGCCCGATGGAGCGCTGCCCGCGGGGCGGATAGCGCATGGCGCGGGCGGCCTCGGTGGCGTCCTCGACCGAGTTCACCATGGGGACGATCACACCCAGGGCGCCGCTATCCAGCGCCCGGCCGATGGTGTAGTAGTCGTTCTGTTGCACGCGCAGCATGGGCGTGCCGCCGCCCAGGACGATGCTGCGAAAGGCCAGCATGGTCCCCGTCTCGTCCCACAGGCCGTGCTGGTTGTCCACCATGATAAAGTCAAAGCCGGCCTGTGCCAGCACCTCGCCCGCGACGGGCGCGCCGGCCGTAAGAGTGATGCCATAGACAGGCTCGTCGTGCAACAGCATGGCCTTGGTTTGATTTCTGATCATTTCGTCTGCTCCTGTGTGTCGTGTGAATCCCGGCAGTCCCGGTTGTCTATAACCCCAATACGGCGGTCAGCACCCGCAGGGCGTTCTCGCCCAGGATGGCGCGTACATCGGTCTCGGCATAGCCGCGCGCCAGAAGGCCTGCGGTGATCGTCTCGACCTCCAGCGCATCGTCGAGCAGCGTCCCGCCGCCGTCGAAATCGCTGCCCAGGGCGACGGTCTCGATGCCCGCCACGGCCACGATGTGGTCGATATGGCCCAGCAGGCGCTCGAGCGTGGGGGTGTCGGCGTCCACGAACATGGGCACATAGCTGACGCCAATGACGCCGCCGTTTTGGGCCAGCGCCCGTAGCTGGTCGTCGGTGAGGTTGCGGGGGTGGTCGCACAGCGCCCTGGCGTTGCCGTGGGAAAAGAGTACGGGGTGCGCGCTGACCTCCAACGCATGGAAAAAGGCGCCCGGGCTCACATGAGCCAGATCCACGAGCATCCCCAGCCGGTTCATCTCACGCACCAGGTTGACGCCAAAGTCGGTGAGGCCCACGCCCTCCCGCGCCTCCCAACAGCCGTCGGCGGCATAGCTGCTGCGATTGTGGGTGAACCCGATGGAGCGCACGCCCAGGGCGTACAGGCTGTGCAGCACATGCAGGCTGCGCTCGGTGACGTTGGCATGCTCGACGGCCAGCACCAACGCCGGCTCACGGACCCGAAAGGCGGTCTCCAGGTCCTGGGCGCTGCGCACGAGGACGGCCTCGGGCGCGTGTTGGGCCAGATCGTGCAGCAGGAACCCGATGCCATCCAGGGCGTACCCGAGATGGTGGTTGTGGGCCGTGGTTACATCGACGGCGAACAGCCCCACGTCGATACCGGCGGCGTGCATCTTGGGCAGATCGATCTGGAGCGGCTCGGTGGGCGGGTGCTGCATGCCATAGGGACCCGAGATCGGGCCGTTGTAGGCGGCGCCGAACGTCTCGCCGGGGGCCGCCAGGCTCGCGTTGCCTCGCCGAATGTGGGCAACGATGGTATCATTGTGCAGATCGACGACCCGGGCCTCTTGCTGGAGTGTGCGTGCGTCCATGGGACCTCCCTGACGCGTGTTGTTGGCAGGTGGCGCTGACGAGAGCATAGCCCAGGTCGTGATGGACGTCCAGCGAATGCGGATGCATGATGCATGGCGCATGATGCAGATGCATCTGCACCCATGCATAAGCATCATGCATAAGAGAGGAGAACAGCCGATGATCCCTGGCTCGCCCAACCCTTTGCCACGCGCCGGCGTGATCGCCTATGACGTTACGGCCTGCCTCGGGTGCCGGGAGTGCGAGGTGGCGTGCTCTCTGGGGCACACGGGCGAATGCAACCCCGAGCTCTCGCGCATCCGGATCGACGTGGACGATTTTACGCTCGGCTATCCCGATATTCGCGTCTGCAAGCAATGCGACTGGCCCGCCTGTCTGTTGGCCTGCGCCGCGCGCTGGTCCGAGGCGCCCATGCGCATCGACGACGCCACCGGCGCCCGCTATGTGGACGCCGATCTGTGCCACGCCTGTGGCGCGTGCGTGGCCGCCTGCCCGCTCACGCCCGAACGCCCCGTGATCTTTCAGCGCCCAGAGCGCCCGCGCCTCGCGTTCCAGTGCGATCTGTGCCGCGGACGTGAGGGGCCGCTGTGCGTCGCCGTCTGCCCGGGGCAGGCGCTGACTTTTGTGCCCGCCGAAGGGCGAGCTACCATAGGGTGAACCCGCCGTCGACCACCAGCTCGTGGCCGGTGACATAGGCAGAGGCGTCCGACGCCAGGAACACCAGGGCGCCCTGCAGATCCTCTACCTCGGCCATGCGCCCCATGGGGATGTCGGCCAGCCAGCCATCGACGAGATGGGCGACCTGGTCCACCAGGGGCGTGCGGGTGTAGCCCGGGCTGATGCAGTTGACGTTGACACCCCGCCCGGCCCACTCGGTGGCCAGCGAGCGGGTCAGATGGGCGACCCCCGCCTTGGAGGCGTTGTAGGACACCTGGCACTGGGGCCGGTTGACGATGAGCGCCGACATGGAGGCGGTGTTGATGATCTTGCCGTGGCCCTGTTCCAGCATCGCGCGCCCCTCGGCCCGGCAGCAGTAGAACACACCGTCCAGGTTCACGGCCAGAACGCTCTTCCATTGCTCATCGGTCATCTCTTCGGCGGGCGCCCACATCCCGATACCGGCGTTGTTCACGGCAATATCGAGCCGGCCCCAGGCATCGAGCACCTGCGCGACCATCTGCTCCGCCTGGCTCGAGTCGCGCACATCGGTCACGACGGGTATGGACCGCGCCCCCAGCTCCTGGAGCTGCGACGCCATGGCCGCGGCCGTCTCACCGTTGATGTCCACAACCGCCACATCGGCGCCCGCCTCGGCCAGGGCGATGGCAAAGGCCTGCCCGATGCCCTGGCCGGCGCCCGTGACCAGAGCGGTGCGACCTGCCAGCGAAAAGCGTTCCAGAATAGCCATGCTCTCCCCTTTTTCCTCTGTTGATAGCCTTATCTCTCCATGGAGCCCGGTTGCAGGGCCTGATCCAGGGTGATCCAGATGCGTTCGCCTCCGACGAAAATCCGGCCCGAGCTAATCCCCTGGGGACCGAGCCAGCCTGACAGCCAATCGGCATCCTCTGGCGTCAGATCCAGGGCATAGAGCCATGCAGCCTCGGGGGCACAGCCCGCGAGTGGCCGAGCGTGTCCGGGGGCCGATATCCACGCCTCGGAGGACGCGCCTCCCCTGCAGGCAATGGTGCCCGCGGCCAGCTCCCTGGGCGCCTGCACAGGAATCGTGCGTCGCATCTGCCCCTGCTCGTAGGCCTGGAGCGTGCCTTCTGCCAGATCGAGCTCGAGGGAACGGGTCGCGGGCAGAAACGCCAGATGCCGCCGGGCCAAGGGATACAGGCGGCTTGCCGGGTCGCCGCCCCGGTCGGGTGCTGGCGCATCAGGTGGCGCGCCCCTTGCCGTTTCGACGACGGGAACGGCTCTCTCCCCCGACAATGCGCGACGCCACGGTTGCCAAAGCGCAATAGTGGTGACTAGGATGGCAATGGCCACGAGGACGCAAAGCAGGTACGGCCAGCGGGCCGTGAGACGTGGTCCCGGCGTGCCACCCCCCACGGGCCCTGCACTCGCCCGATCATGCTTATACGCGCCTCGATAGAGGGGCGCCCCCGCCCGGGCCGCGGCATCGAGAGGATCGACGGCCTGGTCATCGGCGTCGTCCACCATCCTGGGCGCGCCCTCGGCATTCAGCTCGTCCAGCGCCATGCGGGCCAACTCACAGTCGGGCCACTTTTGCAGGATACGCTCGTACAGGGCGCGGGCAAACATCGGATCGGGCGTCAGGCCCGCCAGCCCCAGCCAGGCCTCTTGCAGATCGGGGTCGGCCGCGAGCGCCTGCTCATAGGCCATTTGGGCGGCGTCCAGGTCGCCGACCTGCGCCGAACGGTGCGCGCTCTCGAGCAGAGCTCTGGGAGCGATCTGCCCGTTGCCTTGGCCGTTGTGTTGCTCTGGTGGTCGGTCTGCTGTCACGGTGTCTTTCTCGCTGGTGGTTGCCAGACGCGGGCATTATAGCCGCCCATGGGGCGCCCGCCAAGGGCGCATTTGACCTCACTGGCGGGAATCGCCATAATCGGGGGCAACCAACCCGCCCGCCATTTGGCAAGAGCCCCAGGGAGAGAGCCATGAAGTCAGTGACCGCCACAATGCCCCGCTTTGCCCCGCAGTTCGGCTGGGCCAATCGCCTGCTGCGCGTGGATCTGTCCGAGGCGCGCCTGTCGGTCGAGCCCCTGGAGCGCTACATCCCCGACTATATCGGCGGGCGCGGCATTGCGGCGCGCATCGCCTGGGACGAGTACCCCGAGCCGGTGGACCCCTTTAGCCCGGAGAGCCCGCTCATTATCATGACCGGCGCCCTGACCGGCACCCGTTCGCCCTACTCGGGGCGCACCGCCATCTGCGGGTTCAGCCCCCAGGCCTACCCCTACAACTGGTATACCCGCGCCAACATCGGCCATCATTGGGGCGCCACGCTCAAGCGCGCCGGTTATGACGGCATCGTGGTCACCGGCGCCAGCGAGACCCCTGTACAGATCATTATCCGGGACGATGTTGTCGAGTTGGCCCCCGCCGACGACCTGTGGGGGCTGGACAGCTTTGACGCCCAGGAGGCCGTGCAGGAGGCGTCGGGCAAGGAGCTGCGCACACTGACCATCGGGCCTGCGGGCGAGCGCCTGAGCCGCATCGCGACCATCCACACCGGCACCTCCTCGACGGCGGGGCAGGGCGGTTTCGGCGCCGTCATGGGCTCGAAAAAGCTCAAGGCGATCTCGGTGCAGGGCACCGGCGACGTGCCCGTGGCCGAGCCCGAGCTGCTGGACGGCCTGCTCAAGGTGGTGGCCGAGGACATTCGCGCCTATCGGCCCATCCCCAACATGAAAGAGTACAACGCCAGCCTGGCCTGCCGGCAGGGCGGACGAGTGCGGCCCTATGCCTGCACCGCCGCCTGCCCCACGCCCTGCAACCGCTACTACTCTGACATGCCCGGCGTTGCCCATCCGGAGCGCACGTGGGAGGGCCACTGGACGTGCGTGGGCACCTTGTTCCGCGGCATGGACGAAAAGGGCCCCATCTCCCACGACGGCCTCTATGACTGGCGAATGGGCGACTATGGCGGGCTGGAGCTGAACGTCATCAGCAACCGCCTCGGGTTGAACCAGTGGGAACTGATCATCGGCATGGTGCCCTGGCTCCAGCGCGCCCAGCAGGCGGGCCTCATCTCGGAGATCAACGGCATGGCCATCGATTGGCGCAGCTCCCAGTTCTGGGTCCATTTCCTGCACAGCATCGCCTATCGCGAGGAGTTGGGCGACGTCCTGGCCGAGGGCGGCGTGCGCGCCGCCGAGCAGCTCGACCTGGGGCTGGATCTGATGCGCCGTTACTATACCGGGTGGGGCTATGGCGGGCACTGGGACGGCCACGCCTGCTGGGCGAACCACCTGGTGTTCCCCTATTGGGTCGTCTCGGCGCTGCAATGGTCCACCGACACCCGCGACCCCTACAGCAGCAGCCACGGCTATGTGCAGAACATCATGCGGTGGAGCGCGCTCAGCCCGGCGCATCAGGACGAGCCGCCCATCTCGTGGGAGCAGATCCGCGGCATCAGCGAGCGGGTGTATGGCACGCC
>SKRJ01000181.1 GCA_007118555.1 Anaerolineae bacterium
CGGATCGCTCGGAGGTATGTGCGCGTCACGACAACGCTGGGCCCCCTATAGGCCTCGTTCTGGGCATAGCTCGAACTGGTCTGCTCCACCTGCCACCCTGTGGGAAGAGCTCCGATTGGCAGCAGAAGGGTCTCGGGCGCGGCACCCCAAGGTACCATCGCCTGAGGCATAGTATCCTCCCGGGCGGGCTCGATCCTTGCTTGCCTGTGCAGCATCGCGCCCACCGTCGCCAGTCCAGCCACGATCACACAACAGAAAAACGCGAGTAGAAGGATGCCTATGGTCGGGATCGCTCGCCCTGCTCTTGGTTGCATGGTTGCCTTTCCTCGTTTCTTCCTGCTCAGATGCCACCATTCGGGCGATCAGCTAGAGCCATCCCGGCAAATCGTCTCCCGCTGCTCATGGATCTCCCCATCGACGATCTCAAAGTCACACACACAATTGCAGTCAGATCCGTGACGATAGCACATCACGCCCCCACCATCGCCAAGGTCGGTTACCGTGGCTATGCAACCCGCTACACCCCGCTCAGACAAGTACCGATGTGCTATAGAGACAACTTCTCGGACCTGCACGCCATCGGGACGGCGCTGCTGAGCCATGTTGGGGGAGCGTCCTGTCAGATCCTGGTAATGGATTATGGCGAGACCGGACTCGACATGGAAGATCACCGATACACTGACAAAGCCTCTCTGAAACGGACGAGGGATGCGCTGGCCAAAGCGGAAAACATACCTCCCGCGCTGGTCGAGCATATGCTCGGATACGGCTGCATACGACATACCCTGATAGTAAGCACGAGGAAACATACGCCGGACGCTGGCTTCGGCCCATGCGAGAAGGGCGTCGATGTCGATCTCGTCCTCTTCGAGAAGAGGCAGCGGGGCGGCGACGAGCACCTCTCCCGGCTCGAACGGTTCCGAGCAGCCTGCCAGGAAGGCTGACACCGTGCACGCCGCGATCAGTATTGTCAGCAGCCGAAGAGCCTTGATCATCGTCTCCTCCCTGCAGCGAACGGCGAGCGCCCGGTCATCGTCCCGCACACGTCTCGCCGTGACACTGTTTCCGCGAACGCCCTTGGCAGAGCACCCAACGGCACTGAACCGCGCCCAGTCTACCGGGCATGGAGGGCAAGGGCAAGCACGGGAACGCCCCTCCCAAACAGCCAGAGACCCCTGAGCACTGACTCGCTCAGGGGTCTCTGGGCAGCGATAGCCTCGTCTATGCGCGGCTCTTAGTCCGCAAGAGGCACGTTGTCGATCGCCAGCTCGAACGTGGTCGTCATGCCGTTGACGTCGACGGTGTAGGTGCCGGCGGGCAGCCCCAGGATCGGCAGCTCGATGGCCTCCTCAAAGGACACCAGCGCCATCGTGCACATCGCCTCGGGATCGCGGTAGGTGCCGAGGGTGACGGCAAAGGTGCCGGCGTCCTCATCGATCTCCATGCGCATGTCGACGATGCTCGTGCAGCCGTCGGGCAAGAAGCCCTGCGCAACGACCGCGGCGGTGGCGGGCAGGCTCTCCATGAGGATCACATAGAGCTCGTCCACCGGTGCCAGCCCGGCGCCCACGTCGCCGACGGGCGCCAGATCGATCACGTCGTCCACCGGAGCCGGCTCATCCACCACCGCGTCACCATCGCGATACATGAATCGTGCCGCTACGACACTGCTGCACCCGCTCAACATCATCGAGACCACGACCAGGGCGCACAACCACACCAACAGATTCCGCTTCTTCATCTCTCTCCCTCCATCCAGGGTACTCTTGGAAACTCTGGGGCACTCTATTGGCCCCGATATCGTCACTGCCTTAATGACGTCGAATGGCCGGCCAGGGTTCCCGGCAGAACCAGATTCTTGCAGGCAAATGAGGCGATCTGATCCCAGGAATACCCTTGACATATTATGGCTCGCCATGGTATGCTGAGAGAGAAAGATGAGTGATGTGCTAAAGTATTACCGTTACAGGAGAGTGCAAGATGACCAGGCAAGAGATCGAGACCCTCACGAGACGTTACATGGATGCGTTCATGAACGGCAACGTTGACGATGCGGCCGAGTATATGGCCCGTGACGCCGAGGGCCAGTTTCCCGGCTTTGACGAGAACGGAAGCTATGGCTTTGTGACCCTCTTTACCGGGCCGGAGGGGTATGCGCAATCGATCCAAAACATTCACAACTCCTTCCCGGACTTTGGGGGGAAGATTGACGAGCTCATTGTGACCGAGAACAAGGCGGTGATTCGCTACACGGTCGGAGGTACGTTCGAGCGCGATTTCCTGGACCTGCAAGCCACGGGCAAGCATTTCGAGTACGTGGCTATCGATCTGGTCCATTTCGAGGACGGCAAGATCGTCAAGACATGGACCGTCTGGGATGAGTTGCGCGGCTGGCAACAGGCCGGTGTTCTCCCGGAATGGTCGCTGAGCTATGCTTCGGGGTGGGAAGGGCTGCAGTAGTCTTCCCTTTCGCCACGGTATAGGCCAGGCCCTGGACGCTGCTCCGTAGTGATGGGCATCGCCAGGGCCTGACGATACTAGCGCAGCCTCTTGTAGCCAGGGACCAACAGGCTGGGGCGGTGCTGGTGTTGCCTGTGCAAGTGTGCTCGCTCAAACACAAGAGCCGAGCCAGAGATCACCCCCTATGCATCGATAGATCGGCAAAGGAACGACCGTTTTTGCCTCTCGGGTGTTCTGCGTATACTAGGTAGCCAACTGCTGGCCCGTGGAAGGATACCCACCGGCCCAGCATGCGGCGCTCCCGGTGCTGCGAGCGTTCCGCTGAACCATCAGTCGGAAGCGAGGGCACTCTTGCCCCGTGCACAGCTAGGAGGAGCGTCGTGTCCCATCAGGCCAACCCGTTCGAGACCGCCCAGCGACAGCTCGATCAAGCCGCCGAGTTGCTCGGCCTCTCCCCCGGCATGCGCGAGTTCCTGCGCGTGCCCATGCGCGAGCACCAATTCTCCATTCCCTTGCAGATGGATAGCGGCGAGTATCAGGTCTTTACCGGCTACCGCGTGCAGTACAATCTGGCGCGGGGCCCGGGCAAGGGCGGCATCCGCTTTCACCCCGAAGAGACCGTTGACACGGTGCGGGCCCTCGCGGCCTGGATGACCTGGAAGACCTCGGTGGTCGACATCCCCCTGGGCGGCGGCAAGGGCGGCGTGACCTGCGACCCCAAGAACATGTCGCTGTCCGAGCTCGAGCGCCTGAGCCGCGCCTATATGCGTGCGGTGGCCCATCTGATCGGGCCCGACCGCGATATCCCCGCGCCGGATGTCTACACCACGCCCCAGATCATGGCCTGGATGATGGACGAGTACGAGATGATCACCGGCAAGCACCAGCCAGGGATTATCACGGGCAAGCCGGTCTCGCTGTTTGGCTCGCTGGGGCGCCACGATGCCACCGCCCGCGGCGGGGTCTATGTGGTGCGCGAGGCGGCCAAGGCCATGGGCATGAACCTGCAGGACAAGACGGCCGCGATCCAGGGGTACGGCAACGCCGGCAGCCACGCCCACCGGCTGGGCGGCGACCTTTTAGGGCTGCGCGTGGTGGCTGTCAGCGATTCGCGGGGCGGCGTCTACAGTGAGCACGGCATCGACCCCGAGGCGGTCGCGGACCACAAGGCCAAGACCGGCAGCGTGGTCGGCCTGCCGGGCACCGACACCATCACGAATGAGGAGCTGCTCGAGCTTCCGGTAACGGTGCTCTTTCCCAGCGCCCTCGAGAATGTGATCACCGAGAGCAATGCCCCCCGTATGCAGGCGCAGGTGGTCGCCGAGCTGGCTAATGGGCCCACCACGCCCGAGGCCGACGATATCCTCTTTGACAAGGGCGTGACGCTGCTGCCCGATTTTCTGTGCAATGCCGGTGGCGTGACGGTGAGCTACCTGGAGCAGGTGCAGAACGCCAGCAACCACTACTGGCCCCTGGAGCAGGTGTATCAGAACCTCGACGCCACCATGTCCCGGGCCTATCATGCGGTGCACAAGCTGGCCAGCGAGCGCCAGATCCATCACCGGCTGGCGGCCTACCTGGTGGCGGTGGCGCGGGTCGCCGAGGCCGTCACCGTGCGGGGTTGGGTCAAGTAGCTCCGCCTCGCCGTCCAGTACCGCCGGAGATCGCCCGGGGAGTCAACGAGCTCCTCGGGCTTGTTCGTCAGGAGGCGCATGATGCCCTTTGCAGACAAGTTTCGTGCGATGATGGACATGCCGCTGCCGGGTGAAATGCTGGGGAAGATGACCGTCGAGAGCGTCGACGTGGGTCACGTCGGCCGCGGCGACGGCCACTATGCCTATCCGGTGCGCCTCGTGCTGCGGGGGGCCGGCGGGCAGGCGGCGGTGCGGCGGGCGCTCAAGCCGCTCCTGGCAACGCGACGCACCACCTTTTCCGGGTACGGCACGCCCTATCAGCTCTGGTTTGGCAGGTCCGAGATCGAGAGCCTGGGCGATGGCCGTTACAGGGTGAGCGTCGAGGGCGCCGGTGTGCGCGTGCATCTGGAGAGCGACCTGGCGCGTTTTTGCCAGCACTTGGCCAGCCAGGGCCTGCTGAGCGTTGCGCCGGAGGACCAGGACGCGCTGGTGGCCGGGTACATCGAGCAGTACCAGGGCGACGTGCGCCGCCTGGTGGGCCGTTACCGCACACGGCTGCGCAAGAGCGAGAGTGGCTAGATAGGCGTTCAGCCATTGCAGACGGAGGTGTCTGACGCCCACGGAACGCGGCAGGCCGTGATTCCGTGGGCGTCTCTGACGGATGGTCTCGTCATCGATGCGGCCGGTAACTTATTCGACGATGATCTCGCCCTCCATGCCGGCCTCGGCGTGGCCGGGCACATCACACCAGTAGTTCAGGGTCTGGGGCGTATCGGTCTCAAAGTCGAGCCAGGTCTCGGCGTCCCTCGACGAAATGTACGACGACGCCAGGTTCAGCTCACGGATGGCGATGTTATGCTGCATGCCGTCGCCGTTGATCAAGTTCAGCCGTACGCGCTCTCCTGCGGCGACGACGAGCGTCGGGTTGACCTCGCCATCGATAGCGTCCCCTACGCCGACGAACACTAGATCGCCGTTCTGTCTGTCTGTGCGCAGGGTGAACTCGATGTCTATGTCATTGGCGGGAGGCGGATCGACCGGCTCCTCGGGCGCACAGGCAGCCAGCAGGATCGCGAACAAGACGAGAAACAGCAAGCCATATCTGTGTCGGACAACGGGGGGTAACTGTCGGGCTTTCATAGGATGGCCCTCCTTTGAAAACAATAAGGTCGGGGCGCAAGGGGCAGAGTGGAAGGGAGCTCGTTTGATCCGCTTGCGTGCCGCGCGATTACACTGCCAATACCAAGATAACTTTATCAATATGCTATTCAATTATACAATGCCCGAACAGTGCATGTCAAGGGCGCCACGCGCCAACGGGTGAGGTCCGGTGCCTTTGATGCTATAGTGGTCTCGCAGACTGGCCGAGGAGACGAACGGACCCATGACAACGGGAGGTGCTCGTGGAACGACGCAAACGGATGCAGTTTTGGGGGCGTGACCGCTACGATGATTACCTGGTGCGCGAGGTGCTGGAGGGGGTCAAGACGGCCACGGCCTGCCGGGCCGACGAGTACCATCTGCCCGAGGGCGACTATGATGACGGCGACTGGCAGGTGGGCGATATCGTCGAGATCTATGATCTGCGCGAGCGGCTGCGGTGCATCGTCGAGATCACCGAGGTATACCCGGTGGCCTTTGGCGATATCCCTGACAAGCTCTGGATCGCCGAGGCCTGCGACAGCGCGGAGCACTTTCAGGAGGCCCATCGCGAGTGCTGGCCCGACATTGATCTGACCGATGATTTCCTGCTGATGGCCACCCACTTTCGGCTCGTCGAGATCGTCGAGCCGGATGCGAGCTAACTCGAGCAGAGATCGACTCGCGTTTTCACGCCGTCCCTGGGCGCGCGCTAAGATACAGGCTGCGTAATGGGCTGTTCGGTCACGGCAGCCGGTGGACGCGCGACAAAGCGCCTCGCTCCGTATAGCAGAACGAGGCCGACTGCTGTCAGCATCTCTACTGCGAGCAGGGCCAGCAGGAGCGTGTACGACCCGCCGGCAATGGGAACCCAGCTC
>SKRJ01000112.1 GCA_007118555.1 Anaerolineae bacterium
CTGTATGCCGGACTTGGCTTTCGGGCTTCGCGGACCATGGGGTCCCGACAGGAGATGCGACTTGAGCTTGGGGATATCGCCTCCAAAACCTGTGAGGTTGCCTAGTCGGCGTCGTCCATCTCGACGGTGATCTCGTAATCGCCCAGGGTCACAAGGTCGCCTGCTTGCAGCTTTTTGCTGCGGCGCGTCTCTACTTCTCCATTGAGCAGCACCTCGCCGCTCTGGATCAGGTACTTGGCCTCTCCGCCAGACTTGACGAGGCCGGTCAGTTTCAGGAACTGGTCGAGGCGGATCGTCGGTGTTTCGTCCATAGTACTCCTTGTACTCGATCAAACAGTACGCCGATGGATGCTACCGGGCACCCATCGGCGTGTAGGCTGGCGTGTCAGGCGAGCGAGAGGGCTCTTGCTAGCCCAGGCGCTCTTGCATAGCCTCGAGCTCCTTGCGGATGCCCTCGGGGAGCCGGTCGCCAAAGCGCTCCATGTACTCGACGATGCCGGGCATCTCGGCCTTCCAGCCTTCAACGTCCACAGTTAGCAGCTCTTCCATTGTCTCGCGCGAGATGTCCAGCCCGGACAGGTCCAGATCATCGATCTCGGGCAGATAGCCGATCGGCGTTTCGCGAGCCCCGACCTTGCCGTCCAACCGCTCGCACATCCACTTGAGGGCGCGCACATTCTCGCCAAAGCCGGGCCACATGAACCGGCCATTCTCATCGCGGCGGAACCAGTTGACGTAAAAGATGCGGGGGGCGTTGTCGCCCAGGGCCTCGCCCATGTCCAGCCAGTGCTGGAAATAGTCACCCATGTTGTACCCGCAAAAAGGCGTCATGGCAAAGGGATCGCGGCGCACCGTGCCCACGGCGCCGATGTTGGCGGCTGTGGTCTCGGAACTGGCCGTGGCACCCACCAGCACGCCATGCTCCCAGTCAAAGCCCTCAAACAGGAGCGGTACGAGCTGGGTGCGGCGCCCACCAAAGACAAAGATGTCGATGGGAATGCCCGCAGGATCCTCCCAGTCGGGGGCGATGATGGGGCACTGGGCGGCCGGCGTGGTAAAGCGCGCGTTCGGATGCGCCGCTGGCGTGCTCGACTCGGGCGTCCAATCCTTGCCGGTCCAGTCGATCAGATGATCGGGCGGCGGGTTGTCATCGATCCCTTCCCACCACACGTCGCCGTCATCGGTCAGGGCGCAGTTGGTAAAGATGCTGTTCTCTTTGATGGTCTCCATGGCCATCGGGTTCGAGTCATAGGAGGTGCCGGGGGCCACACCGAAAAAGCCCGACTCGGGGTTGATGGCGTTCAGACGGCCCTCGGGGCCGATCTTCATCCAGGCGATATCGTCGCCGATGGTCTCGGCCTCCCAGCCCTCGATGGTGGGCTGCACCATGGCCAGGTTGGTCTTGCCGCTGGCCGACGGAAAGGCGGCGGCGATGTGGTACTGCTTGCCCTCGGGGCTCTTGAGCCGGAGGATCAGCATATGCTCGGCCATCCAGCCCTCACGCTTGGCCTGCACCGAGGCGATGCGTACCGCAAAGCACTTTTTGCCCAGTAGGGCGTTGCCGCCATAGCCCGACCCGTAGGACCAGATCAGGTTCTCTTCGGGAAAGTGTGCAATGTACTTTTGCTCGATGGGGGCGCAGGGCCAGACCACGTCCTCTTCGCCCTCTTGCAGCGGGGCGCCCAGCGAGTGCAGGCAGGGCGTGAACTCGCCATCGGTGCCCAGCTCTTCGATGACCTTGGCGCCGACGCGGGTCATGATGTGCATGTTGCACACCACATAGGGGCTATCGGTGAGCTCGATACCGATCTTGGAGATGGGCGACCCGATAGGGCCCATGGAGAAGGGAATCACGTACATCGTGCGGCCCTTCATGCAGCCGGTATAGAGCTCGGTCATGAGGGGCTTGAGTTCGTCCGGCGAGATCCAGTTGTTCGTGGGGCCCGCGTCTTCGCGATTGGTGGTGCTGATGTAGGTGCGGTCCTCTACGCGTGCTACGTCGCTGGGATCGGAGCGGAAGAGAAAGCTGTTGGGGCGTTTGGCAAGGGGGGTGGCAGCGCCCGAGGCCACCATCTCGGCCATGTAATGATCGTACTCTTCCTGGGTTCCGTCGCACCAGTAGATGTCGTCGGGCTGGCACATTTCGGCCACCTCGCGCACCCACTGCTTCAGGCCCTCGTGCTTTACCTCGTAAGACATGGACACTCCCTTCTGAAAGATACGCTTGGACGATATCGAGCACGCCAACTGCAGAAAAAAGCCGGTGCTCTGCCGGCCACAAGCCGCGCTGAGAACACCGGTGTTTCTCCATCCAGGGGCTCTGCATGTCGCAGCCACCTGGCCTCGCCTGCAAACAATGCAAGCTGAATATGGAACGTCTCGACGCAATGGACCCTGCATAAACGGGTCAACGTCAAGGTCCATTTGCACCTCATACGTCGGAAGAGATAATACTGGAAATCGGCGGGGCGTCAACTCGCCGATGCATTACGGGGAGGTGCTTTTGTGCTGCCAGCGGCCACGCTACGCGGGCTGTACAGAGCCGGCTATGACGTAAAAGACGCCTTATTGGGGCTTATTTGACGTATCACGCTATAGGCTCTATACTATACGTTTGTACACATCAACAACAAATGGCCCTGAATGGCTAGGGTGAATCGAGGGGCTCCCTTTTAGTACTGGGGAGCAGCGGGCGAGGGGTGGCAATGTAGGGACAACCCGCCGCCGTGGCGAGGGGTGCCCGTGCGTGGCCACCTTTTGTTATGCCCGATTGCTATGCCCGAGCTTCACGCCCCGGTCTCCCACCGAGTGCATCGTTTCTGTCTGGAGCAATAGGATGAAAAAGCTAGATCTAACCAAGCTACGGAATATCGGCATCATCGCGCATATCGATGCCGGCAAGACGACGACGACCGAGCGAATCCTGTTCCACACGGGCACGATTCACCGCTCGGGCAACGTCGATGAAGGTACTACGGTCACCGACTTTATGCCGCAGGAGCGCGAGCGTGGCATCACGATCCAGTCGGCGGCTATCAGCGCCGAGTGGAGAGAGCATCAGATCAACATCATCGATACGCCCGGCCACATCGATTTTACCTCCGAGGTACAGCGCGCTCTGCGTGTGCTGGATGGTGGCGTGGTGGCGTTCGATGGCGTCGCCGGCGTCGAGCCCCAGTCAGAGACGGTGTGGCGGCAGGCGGACCGCTATAACGTGCCTCGCATCGCCTTTATCAACAAGATGGATCGTACCGGTGCCGATATGGATCGCGCTGTGGAGATGATTCGCGAGCGCCTGGGCGCGCATCCTGTGGTGATCCAGATGCCGATTGGGCGCGAGGAGGGCTTTCGCGGCATGGTCGATCTGATCACCATGCGGGCGTTGTTCTTTGACAGGGAAGGCACGATGAGCGTCGAGCCGATTCCGGCAGAACTGCGCGATGAGGCCAAGGCCCGACGCGAGCGCATGATCGAATCGCTGGCCGACGTACATGACGAGATCACCATCCTGTATCTGGATGGTGAGGAGATTGACGCGGAGACTCTGCAGGGTGCGCTGCGCGAGGCTACCTGCGCCGGCCGTACCGTGCCGGTGCTGTGTGGCTCGTCGCTGCGCCATGTGGGCGTGGTCGCGCTGCTGGATGCCGTCATCGACTATTTGCCATCGCCTCTCGATGTCGAGCCGATGCGCGGGCGCTCACCGCTGGATGGCGAGGAGATCGTCTGTCAGCCTGATGACACCGAGCCCGTGGCCGCGCTCGTGTTCAAGGTCATGACGGATCCCTATGTGGGCAAGCTCTCGTTCTTCCGCGTCTATTCCGGCGTGATGGCCCGAGGCGAGACCGTGATGAACGCCAACACCGGTGAGACGGCTCGCATCGGACGCCTGGTGCGTATGCATGCCGATCGGCGCGAAGAGGTGGACGAGATCGTCGCCGGAGATATCGGCGCCGTGCTGGGGTTCAAGCCCGCCAAGACCGGTGAGACGTTGGCTTCGCAGGAGCGGCCCGTGATGTTGGAGGAGATCTCTTTCCCGACGCCGGTGATCGAGTTGTCGGTAAGCGCCGCCAACAAGGCGGCCGATGAGAAGCTGGGCCTAGCTCTGCAGCGCCTGCTGGAGGAGGATCCCTCGCTCACCACCCGCTATGACGAACAGACCAGCGAGACCGTGCTGGCCGGCATGGGCGAGCTGCACCTCGAGGTGATCGTGGATCGGCTGCGACGCGAGTTTGGTGTCGAAGTGGTCGTGGGCGCCCCCAAGGTCGCCTACTGCGAGACCATCACGCGGCCGGCAGCCGCCATCGGGCGACTGGTCAAGCAGTCGGGTGGTCGTGGCCAGTATGCTGTGGTCGAGATCGAGATCGAGCCCTTGGAGTCGGGGGCCGGGTTCACGTTCGAGAACGCCATCGTGGGTGGCGCCATTCCGCGCGAATACATCACCTCGGTGGAAAAGGGCATGCGCGATTCCCTCCGCGAGGGCCCGTATGCCAAGCAGCCGCTGGTGGATGTGGCTGTGCGCCTGGTTGATGGCAAGCACCACGAGGTGGACTCGTCGGATCGGGCTTTTTACCAGGCGGGCTCGCTTGCTCTGCGTGAGGCCGTAATGCGCGGGCACCCGGTGCTCATGGAGCCGATGATGAAGGTCGAGGTGACCGCGCCGCAGGATTACACCGGCGACGTGATCGGCGATCTGAGCTCGCGCGCCGCCCTGATCAGCGGCATCGAGCCGCGCAGCGCCGGCGCCCAGGCCATTGTCGCCCAAGTGCCGCTGGCCAACATGTTTGGCTATGCCACCAGCCTGCGCTCGGCGACCCAGGGCCGCGGTAACTTTACCATGGAGTTCTCGCACTATCAGCGCGTCAGCGAAGAGGTGGCCAAGGAGGTCATCTCGCGGGTCGCCTAGCGGCGATAGACCGCATCGTGATTCAGGGGGAGCGTCCAAGAGGGCGCTCCCTTTTGCGTGTGCCACATGGCCCAGATGCCGCAAGCCGGTACGCCACCACTGCCACATGGGACCCTGTGCTATAATGTGCGCACAGGCTGACCCGCATCCGGATTGCGCGCAGGGAGACGAGAGCATGGCGCCGGCCGTTCGCCAAATCGTACATGTCGATCTCGACGCCTTTTATGCCTCGGTGGAGGCGTTGCTGGACCCCACGTTACAGGGCAAGCCCGTGATCATCGGGGGCTCGCCCGAGGGTCGGGGCGTGGTCTCGGCCGCGTCGTACGAGGCGCGGGCCTGCGGCGTGCGTTCGGCCATGCCCGTGGCCCAGGCGTTGCGTCTCTGCCCCGAGGCTATCCGCGTCTCGCCACGCCATGGCGTCTATGGCGAGCACTCGCGCAGGGTCATGGATCTGCTGGCGGGGTACACGCCTGTGCTGGAGCAGCTCTCCATCGATGAGGCTTTCCTGGACCTCACCGGCTGCGAGGCGCTCTGGGGCCCTGCTCCCGACGTAGCGCGCCAGATCCAGGAGCGCGTGCGCAGCGAATGCGGCCTGCCCTGCTCGCTCGGGGTGGCGACCAACAAGCTGGTGGCCAAGATCGCCTGTGGCGAGGGCAAGCCCCAGGGGTTGGTGGTCGTGCCGCCCGGCCAGGAGGCCGCGTTCCTGGCGCCCCTCGCCATCGAGACCCTGTGGGGGGTGGGCGAGGCCACGGGGCGGCGGCTGCGCGGGCTGGGCATCAGGACGATCGGCGAGTTGGCCGAACGGACTGAGGCAGAGCTGCTGCGCCTCTTTGGCGAGGGAGGTCGGCATCTGCGTCGCGCGGCCCGGGGCCTCGACGACGCGCCGGTGCACACCGAGCGCGAGCGGCGCTCGATCAGCCAGGAGCACACCTTTCGCCAGAACGTCACCGATCGCCAGACGCTTCAGCGGCGCCTTCTCTCGATGGCCGATCATCTGGCGGCCGGCCTGCGCCGAGATGCCCTGGTGGCCCAGACGGTGCGGCTCAAGCTGCGCTATGAGGATTTCGAGACCCTCACACGCCAGGTGACACTGGATCAACCCACCGATCAGGCCGACTTGCTGCATGATCGCGCCCTCGCGCTACTGGATGCCCACTGGA
>SKRJ01000337.1 GCA_007118555.1 Anaerolineae bacterium
CTCCCGCCATCACGATCTCCTTGACCATGGACGAGCTGATAAAAGCGTGCTCCAGGCTGGTCATGAGACATACCATGTCCATGTCGGGCGCAAGCTTGCGCGTGGTCATGGCCATCTGATACTCGAGCTCGAAATCCGATATCACACGCAGGCCCCGGACGATGACGCGCGCCTCGTGTCTGGCAGCAAAATCTACCGTGAGCCCCTGATAGCCCTCCACCGAGATGTTGGGAAACTGCGAGAGGGCCTGGCGCGCGAGGCTCAGCCGCTCCTCCAGGGGAAACATCAACGTCTTGCGGGGGTGTGCATAGACACCGACCACCACATGCTCAAAGATCGAGGCCGCACGACGGGCGACATCGATATGGCCATAGTGGATCGGGTCAAACGTGCCGGGATAGATCGCGACTGTCAAGCGCTTCTCCTTCTATAAGGCTCGATGCGGAGCGATTTGCAGAGTATTATGCTCTGCATTGCGCTCTGGATCAAGCCAGGGTCACCGATGCCCAGAAATGCGTCACACTGTGAGCCAGGGTCCTGTGTTGCGGCAGCGTCAGCTCGGGGTCCCGCTCATGGATGCGCAGGGCCTCGCGACGCGCCAACGCCAGCACCGCCTTGTCACCCAGTTGCGCCACCTTGAGCTCTGGCAGGCCATGCTGCCGTACGCCCAAAAAGTCGCCCGGGCCACGTAGCTCCAGGTCCTTTTCCGCCAACACAAAGCCGTCGGCAGTCTCTTCCATCACCTGCAGGCGCGCCAGATTCTCCTCCGAGCGACTGTCGGTGAGCAGGACGCAGTAGGATCGGTAGGGCCCGCGGCCCACGCGACCCCGGAACTGGTGCAACTGGGCCAGGCCAAAGCGCTCGGCCCCCTCGATCAGCATCACCGTGGCGTTCGGGATGTCGACCCCCACCTCTACCACGGCCGTCGAGACGAGGATATTATACTCGCCTGCCTTGAACGCCGCCATCACCCGTTCCTTTTCCTCGGCGCCCACTCGGCCATGCAAGAGCCCCACGCGGTACTGGGGAAAGATCTCCTGGCTCAGGCGCTCGTACTCCTCCACCGCCGCCTTGGCCTCGATCTGGTCCGACTCCTCGACCAGGGGGCAGATCACAAAGGCCTGGCGCCCATTCTCTATCTGCCCGCGAATAAAGGCATAGATGCGCTCTCGGCTGCGGTGCGCGCGCACCGCCGTGATCACCGGCTGGCGGTTTGGGGGCATCTCATCCAGCGTGGACACATCCAGATCCCCATACACCGTCAGGGCCAGGGTGCGCGGGATGGGTGTCGCGCTCATGGCCAGCATGTGCGGCATATAGTCGGCGGCCTTGTCTCGCAGATTGTCCCGCTGCAACACGCCAAAGCGGTGCTGCTCGTCGACGATCGCCAGCGCCAGCCGCGAAAAGTCCACGGTATCCTGGATCAGTGCGTGGGTGCCGATGACAATGTCGGCCTCACCCTCGGTCACCTCCTGGCGGATGCGCTCCTTTTCGGCGTTGGGCAGGCTGCCGTGCAACAGCGCGCAGCGAATGTCGGGATAGCCGGCCAGCATCTCTCGCACCGAGGCGGCATGCTGCTCCGCCAAAATCGACGTGGGTGCCATCAGGGCCGCCTGGTAACCTGCATCGACGACGGCCAGCATGGCGGCCACTGCCACCACCGTCTTGCCCGAGCCCACATCGCCCTGCAACAGGCGGCTCATGGGCACCGGTTGCGCCAGTTCATCCAGCAGCTCCTGAATGGCCCGCTGCTGGGCTCTGGTGAGGCCAAAGGGCAACCCCTCGACGAACGCCTCGATCAAGCGCGGATCGAAATCCAACGCACGTCCGTTCTCCTGGCGCCACTCGTGCCGTTTGCGCAGCACCCCAAGTTGCAGGAGCAGCAGCTCGTCAAAGCAGAGGCGGGTGCGGGCCTGGGCCAGGGCCTCGCGGCTCTCGGGAAAGTGGATCTGCATAATGGCCGAGCGCAGATCGATCAGTTCTGCCGAGTCCAGGATCTCTTGCGGCATCGGGTCCATGATGCGCGGCACCCATTGACGCAATGTATCGCGTATCAGGGTGCGCAACCAACGCATCGGCAGCCCTTCGGTGAGCGCATACACCGGCACGAGCCGCCCCGTGTGCAACAGATCGCGCTGCAGCGGCTCCCATTCGGGCGAGTTGAACACCAACCGCCCCAGAAACTCGCCAACATGTCCGCTCACGGCGATCTCGGTCCCGGGCCGCAACGTCCTTTGCAGATGGGGCTGGTTGAACCAGGTGCACTCGATTGTCCCCGTGCCATCGCTGACGGTCACCCGAAACAACTTTTTGCGCGATCGGGTCTGCTGGAGCTCGGCCGTGCGGATGACACCCACGACCGTGACCTCTTGGTCCAGGGTCAACTGGTTGATCTGTTTCAGTTGGCCAAAGTCGTCATACCGGCGGGGAAAGTGATAGATCAGATCACGGATGGTCGCGATGCCCAGGCGGGCCATCTGCTGGGCGCGTGCCGGCCCAACGCCGGGCAGCGTCTGGATTGACGCCGTAAGGCCCTCTCCCTCCGAGTTCTGGGCCTTGGCCCGGGGGTGTTGCCGCTGCTCATCGGGTCGCGACGGGCCTCGCCTCCTGGGTTGCTGTTCGACATGCTCTGAGCGCGCTCTCTCCGAGCGGGATCTATGCGCAGGCGCCCTCGCCGCGGGTGCACTCTCGGTGGCCACGGGCTCATGGCCATCCTGCAACAGCTCGAGCGCCGCCTGCAGCGCTGCCTGGCGTGCGGCATACGAGCGGGCCCCATAGTCCGCCAGGGCTCGGCCCACCTCGCCAATATCCTCATCATACCTGCTGCCCAGCTCCTCGCGGGCCTGTCTTTCCCAGAACTGCATGTAGCGATCCAGACCACCTATCACAGCGCGATCGTTGCAGCCCTGCTCCCTTTCCAAAAGCAGGATACGTCTCAGCTTGGCAAAAGCCGAAGAAGAACTCATAGCTCCTGTCCTCGATGGCAAACGCGATTACAATAGGGTTTCGATGGCTGCCACGCCCAGCAGAGAGGATCCCAGGTAGCTGGCGACGACAGGACCATAGATATGGTCCTCGTAGGTGCGATCCGGATGCTCTTCTGCCAAAAGCGTGTGCAAGAGCTCCAGACCAGGGTGGAGGCCGGTGCTAACGGTCCAGAGGTGCTCCAGGGGGCCAAACTCTCCCACGAACTCGATCATGCGCTCGATGGGGTCGCCCCGCCGCCGTGAGCGCGGTAGAGGCGCGATCTCGCCTTCTTCCATGAGCAAGAGCGGCTTGTAGCCGCTCGGTGTGCCCAGGACCTCGGGCGAGTCCTGCACGAGACCATGGTGCAACAGTTGAGCGGGTGACTCGGGGAAAAAGGCAAAATAGGTGCGTGCGATCAGTCCATTGATATACCGCACGATCTCTGCTGCGCCGGTTTCGGCGCGGGCGGCCCTTGCGGCCTCGACCACGAGGGCACCCAGTGCACACGAGATGAAACGTGAATCGATCAGATGGATCTGGCAGCGCCCCACGAACTCGCCCCGCGCTTGGCGGGCCAGTTGCATGGAGCGAGCGATCCGCGCAGTGGGGAGGATCGCCACGATCTGACCAGAAGAGCGTGCGCAGCGGCCAAACGTCTCGGCAAACTGCGCCGCCGTGGGGGGTATCCCCGTCGGTGGCGTCGAGATGTGCCGGTAAAACTCAGGGGTCCTCAAATCAGGCGTATCCGGAACCGTCTCTCCATCTACTTGGACCTGCCATGGTATCACCGTGATCTCTAACGCCTCGATCACGTCCTGGGATAGCTCGGCGGTGCTGTCGGTTACGATGCGGACGTTGCTCATGGCTTCAGCCTTCTCTCATTCTGCCGAGATGATATAGTGGTAGTGCGGTTGCCCCCCGTCGAGTACTTCGAGCTCGAGATCGGGATAGATCTCCTGAAGCTCATCGGTCAGCTCCTGGCCCTGCTCCAGCGACACATCCTGCCCACAGTATATCGTCAGAATCTCGAACTCGTCCACTCGAAGACTTTTGACCAGCGCCTTGACCACGGTCGACAGATCGTCATCGGCGATTCTGAGGTCGCCATTCAGCAGCCCGAGGAACTGCCCCTTTTGCACCGTCAGGCCATTGACCTGCACCGTACGGACGGCCTGTGTGATCTCCATGGTCACGATCTGCTCGATGGCAGAGAGCATGGAGACATAGTTCTCATCCAGCGAGATCTCACCATCAAAGGCCAGCACGGCCGCGATACCCTGTGGCACGGTCTTGGTCGGCACCACCAGCACCTGCTTCTCCGAGATCGCCTGAGCCTGCTCCGCCGTCAGGATGATATTGCTGTTGTTGGGCAAAACAATGATCTTGTCACCCTGGGCGGCCTCGATGGCCTCCACCAGATCATGGGTGCTGGGGTTCATGGTCTGCCCCCCGGGGACAATGGCGTCGACACCCAAGCTCTCAAAGACGCGGGCCAGTCCATCGCCAGATACCACGGTGACCACGCTGATGTCCGAAATCGTCTTGGAACGGCCCAGATAGCTGGCAATGCGGTCCGATGGCAGCACATTGGTAGGAGCGGCAGCCTGTGCCGACTTGGCGGCGCGCAAAAACTCTTGGTACTGAAGCTGCATGTTCTCGATGATGATCGAGCTCACGTCTCCCTGCTGAATGACATACTCCAGCACCTCGCCGGGATGATCGGTGTGCACATGCACCTTGACGGCCTCTGGATCGCCCACCACCAGGACCGAATCGCCCATGCCGGCGATATGGTCCCGCAGCGCATCGACGTCCAGGGCCTCGCCCTGAATAATGCACTGCATATCAAAGTTGTACTCTTCTTCCTCAGGCGGGTGCACATGAGCGGTCACCTCGAGCTCGGGCGCTGCGGCGAGAGTAGATCCGTGCTGCACAGGGGCCTCGCCGGATGCATAGGCCAGGATTCCCTCCAAGATGCACACCAGCCCCTGGCCCCCCGCATCCACCACGCCTGCCTCGGCCAGCACGGGCAGCAGCTCGGGCGTGCGGGCCAGCGAGGCCTTGGCCTCCTGAAGCACCGTTAGCATCGCGGCGTGGGCATCCGATTCCTCGGCCGCATGCTTGGCCACTTGGGCGGTTTCGCGGATGACGGTCAGCATCGTGCCTTCGACGGGCTTCATTACGCCCTTGTAGGCCGTCTCGGCGCCCTCGCACAGGGCCTCGGCGATGTCGGTCGCGGTCAGGGTGGCCTTTTCGTCCAGCCCCCTGGCGACACCACGCAGGATCTGAGAGAGAATCACCCCCGAGTTCCCTCGGGCGCCCATGAGAGCCCCGTGGGATACGCGGCGCAGGATCTCATAGGCCGGAGCCTCGTCGTGGTCTCGTACTTCGTCCAGGGCAGCGCGGAGCGTCAAAGACATGTTCGTTCCCGTATCCCCATCGGGCACCGGGAACACGTTGAGCGCGTTGACCTCGTTCACATGCGCCTGGAGCACGGCGCTACCAGCCTGCAGCGCCTCGTAAAGCGTTATCCCATTCACCGCCATATCTTGCATCTCCACCAATTCGCCATTGTCCTCTTTGGTTTGTAGCTGCCTGCTCAATAGAGTGCTCCCTCCCAGACCGTCCTGCCCTTGCTCCCGAGGCCCAGCTAGTCTCTGTTGCTCACCCGAATGCCCTGTACGTGGACGTTCACTTCGGACACGGGCATCGATAGCGCCTGCTCCACACTGAACTTGACGCTTTCCATGACGTTATGCGCTACTTCGGAAATCCGCATACCATATTCGATGATCACATACAGGTCGATTGCGATCTGGTCCTCGATTACTTGAACCCCAACACCGCGATGGAGATTCTCTACTTGGAGAATGTCGGCAATGCCATCACGGACTGTTGCGGGAGCCATACCCACCACGCCATAGCAGCGCAATACCGTATGGCCGACGATGCTCGAGATCGCACGAGGAGAGACCTGGATTCTGCCAAAGATCGTTTCATCGCTCATGTTAGGCTCCTCGCCAAGTTTTGCAGATACCATTTGCCTATGGTATCATAGACGACGGTCTCAAGGCAAATACGTAGTCCGGTTTC
>SKRJ01000190.1 GCA_007118555.1 Anaerolineae bacterium
GGGCCTATGGTGCTTGCTGTTCGATGGCTTGGGATGCGGTCAGGACTCGATGAACCACTGCTCCGGGAACTCGGTAAAGGTCCATAGCGTGTCCCACGTCCAAAAGCCGCCCGTGTCGCTGATGTTCTTGATGTTGTTGCGCACGAACAGCGGGTGCGGCGCATTACCGACGCTGCCGATGGTCCAGACGTTCTCGGCCTGGCTCTCGAGCACCTTGCGGGCCGGCTCGTTGTCGTCGGTGCGATTGTACTCGTCCATCCAGTCGTAGAGATCCTTGATCTCCTGGGGTGGCTCTTCGCCCATCTCGCCGCGGGTATTGTACCAGCGGCCCCACAGCACGCCCCAGGCGCTCTCGTCACCGTCCAGCGGTGCAAAGAACTTGGGTCGGCGCAGGAAGAGGGTGTCGGCCGTCTCGTCGCCATGCCACAGGGACATGGGTTCCTCGTTGGCGCCTACTCTTTGCGTCAGCAGGACGCGCGTGATGGACTGCCACCGGATCTCGACGCCGATGTTCTTCCAGTACTCTTCCACCAGCTCGGTGATGGGCCCCTTGGGGGTCTCGATCTCCACCAGGTTCCAGGAGATGATGATCGGCTGCCTGCTCTGAGGCCAGAGGCGATGGGTTCTGGCCGAGTTCCACTCCAGGCCCATCTCGTCCAACAGTTCGTTGGCCCGGTCCGGATTGTAATCGGCAAACGCCTGGGCGTACTCGGGCTTGTAGTGCCGGGAGGTCGGAATGACCGTCATCTGGGTTTCGGAGGCGTTCCCAAAATAGATGACGTCGTTGATATCCTTGCGGTTGATCGCCAGCGACAGCGCCTGTCGGAAACGCTTGTCACTAAAGACCTCGCGCATCTCCTCTTCTTCCCAGTTCATGTTCACGTTGTACACGCACTCTCCACCCTTGCCCGAGGGCCACAGGATCATGCGGGCATCCGAGAGATTGGCGCCCTCCGCATAGGTGGCATAGTACAGGATGCGCAACTCGAAAGCGGCAAAGTCAAAGGTGCCGCCCACGGTCTTGGCGTCCAGCACCGACAGGTCCGCGCAGCGGTCGCTGTTGATCTTGTCAATGTAAGGGAGCTGGTTGCCCTCGGGATCGACAAGGTAGTAGTAGGGGTTGCGCTCCAAAAAGGCCATGGTCGGCGTATCGCGCACGCAGGTATAGGACAGCAGGCTCGGACGATCGATACTCACGTGGTGATTGGCCTCGCGACCATAGAGCTGATACCAAAAATCAAAGCCTTCCTCTTTGGCCAACTCGTTCGCGTCGGGGTTGTACTTGATGTGGAACTGCTTCAAATAGTGGTGCGGTGCAAAGATGTGTGTGGCGATAGGCCAGTGACCCATGCCTACCATGGGAAAGGCCGGGTGGGGCACGGCAAAGGTAAACTTGAAGGTGTAGTCATCGATGATATCAACCTCGACCAGCTTGTCGCCCGGGCGCACCCAGATGCTGGCCACGGGCGTGATCTCGCTGTTGGTCAGGTGATCCTCGTACCAGAACTTGACGCATTCGGTGGTACAGGGCTCGCCGTCGGAGAACTTCATGCCCTTGCGCATGTAGCAAGTGACTTCGGTAAAATCGTCGCTCATCTCAAAGTCTTTGAGGACGTTGGGCGTCACACCGGTGGCGTCCTTGGAGATGCGCAGCATGTTGGCCATAAAGTTGCCCATGACCATGCGGGCGTCGCCCCAGCCGATGGGCTCCATGCGCAGTGTGCCTGCGGTCACGGTGCCGCCATAGTCACCGATCCTCTCGTGCACCTCGACGACCAGGGGCTCCTCGGGCAGGCGCTCGTCTACGGGCGGCAGCTCGCCGCGGGCGACGCGGGCTGCCAGCATGGGAGACTCGCCGAACTTGGAGGGCGGGGGCGCGACCTCTTTTTCGACGACGACCTCCTTTTCGACGACGACCTCCCGCTCGACCTCTACCTCCTTTTCGACGATGACCGTCTCCTGGACGATCCTCTCCACGATTTCGGGCTCCCTGGCGCAGGCTGCCAAAGCCACGCCCGCTGCGGCCAGCCCACTCAGGCGAAC
This sequence comes from Anaerolineae bacterium, assembly GCA_007118555.1. Lineage (GTDB taxonomy): Bacteria > Chloroflexota > Anaerolineae > UBA1429 > UBA1429 > UBA1429. The sequence goes on from SKRJ01000190.1 coordinate 2,044, forward strand.
AAAGTCACGACGTGAGTGCCTCTTGAGATCCATGATCCACTTCCTTGTGATTGATCTGTCAGGGACCGACAAGCCGGGGCAGTTATGAGAGCGATGAAGCCACGTGGACAACTGCCTGTATCACACCCGAATTCCCATAGGCAACTTCTCCTCCTCCGGAGAACGGCATGGTGACACGCCAGCGCAGCGCACGAGAACCAACAGGAAGGTTAGGCAAGCTGGGATCGCTTAAAAGACACAACGAGCGGCCTCGAAAAGAGACGGCTCGCTGATCAGCATTCGCTTCCTCCTTGCAGGTACCGAGCGGAGACGCTGTACCTCTACAATCATTACTCTAGCTGAATAACAGAGTGCTGTCAATAGCCTGTGAAACCGATCAGGCACAAGCCGGAACAGCAAGAGGGTCCTGCCAAAAAAGAGACTCTCTGATGCGCGCATCAGAGAGTCTGTCGGGATCGTGTTTCGCAGGCAGTCAGGGGCTAGAGGCGTACGATGGTGCCCTCTTCGACCGAGCGATAGGCGCCCAGGATCACCCGGAGCGTGTCGGTGGCTTCGTCCACCGAGTGCAGCGGCTCGAACCCTTTTTCGATGGCATCGCAAAAGTGCTCGATCTCGGCCGCAAAGGTCCGGGTGTAATCCCAGCCAGGGAACTCGAGGACGGCCGGCTCGGAAAAGCCAACGGGGAGATAGTACATGCGGTCGATCTCGCCCCACACCTGGCCCGCCTCGGCGATGACGGCAAACTGCATCGGCCGCCCGCCGGGGGTCTGCAGGCCCCAGCTCGACATGAGCCGGCCCGTGACGCCGCTCTCAAACTCGACCAGGGCGTTGGCCGTGTCCTCGCGCTCCAGGGGCATGCGGTAGGTGCCTAAAAGCGCCGAGACCGCCACGGGGTTCTCGCCGGCGAGAAACAGCATGCGGTAGGTGGGGTGGTAGCCGGTGTCGATCAACTCTCCGCCGCCCATCTTGACCGGATCCGAACGCCAGGTGGGGGGCGGCTTGGGCGCGTCGGCGCCCCAGGTGGCCTTGTTCAGGCTCAGGGGCCTGCGGCGGGCGCTCGAGTCGATCGAATCGATCTGATAGATCTCGCCCAGGTCGCCCTCGACGATCATCTGCTTGGCGCGCAGCATCGTGGGGAAAAAGAGCTGGTTGTGGGCGGCCATAAAGATGATCCCAGACTCTACGACGGCCTGGCGGATCTCCTCGGCCTCGTCCAGCGTCAGGCAGAACGGCTTTTCGCTCATGGCGTGCTTGCCGGCCTTGGCCGCCGCTACGATGGACTCGCAATGCAGGTGGTGCGGCAATGACAGGTCGACGGCGTCGATATCTTCCTGCGCCAGCAACTCGAGATAGTCGTTATAGTAGCGCACCTCGCGCCCGATCTGCTTCATGCGCTCTCGTGCCGTTTCCTCCGAGATGTCGGCGATGGCGACGATCTCGGCGCGATCGGTGACGGTGTTCCAGCCCGATACGTGCGCGGCGGTGATGCCGCCAGCGCCGATCAACCCAATGCGTAATACCATGTTCGTGCTCCTTTTGCTTCCTGTGCAAGAGTCCCGAACACTGACGCGTTCGGGACCCAGTCCTGATGTCTAGTAACCCAGGCTCTTTAAATAGTCGCGCGAGATCTTGGCGCTCTCAAAGGCCGAGTCCTTGGTGGTGCGGTCCGTCTCGACGATAAGCCAGCCTTCGTAGCCAGCGTCATTGAGGATCTCGAACATGGCGGGGAAATCCACCATGCCCTCGCCCAGCTCGGCAAAGATGCCCGCCTCGGAGAACTCGCCATAGGTCCAGCCCTTGGAGAGGCCCTCCTGCATCACATCGGGATAAATGTCCTTGATGTGCAGGGCCTGAATCTCGGACGCATAGTCGATGCAGAACTGGGTCACATCCACACCGGCCCAGGCCAGGTGCCCGATATCGGGGCCCTGGAATACCTTGGAGCGATCCACCTGCGCCCACAGGTCATCGACCTCCTGGCGGGTCTCGATAAAGCTGCCCACATGGTTGTGGAAGCAGGCCTTGACGCCGCTGGCCAAAAAGATCTCTCCTACCTGGGTCAGCACCTCGCCATAGTACTTGTACTGGTCGGGGGTGAGGCTGTCTTCGGGCGTGACCTGTGCGGCGAGGTCGCGGCGCGTCTTGCCACGCGGGGTGACGACGTTAAAGCCGCCATCGGCCACAAAGATGGCATCACAGTTGATGCCCGCGGTAAACTCGGCGAGCATTCTGCTGCGCTCCAGGAGCCCCTCGGTCAACTCGGGATCCCAAAAGTTGGCGCCCAGATAGCCGGGGCCGGGGCGCAGGCCAAAGCGCCCATAGAGCTCGAGGATGCTGTCGGGGGTGGCTCCGCCGTACGGCCCGGCCGGCGCGCCCTCGTATCCCGCATCGGCGATCTCTTGGAGTACCTGCTCGCGCGGCGTCTCTCGCCCCCAAGTGATCTGCCCACATCCCACAATGTAATTCTTCATCTCGTTGCGTACCTCCTCTTGCCATCTCTGATTCGCACAGGGCGTATCCTATCACATTGTCAGGGGAGGCGCAATGCGCATGCGGGAGGTTGGATGGCCGAGTTGGCGGCAAGAAGCGAGGGACACCCGCAGGGCATCTCGGCGAATGCCGCGCGCTGGCGCAGCAACAGGGCAATCGCACTTGCGAGCGTACAAAGGCTGCCCTCGCACGCAGACGCTGATGTGCTGAGGCGAATCCTGTAAACGGCTAGCGGCTGGCGGAACCGCAGGCCTGCCCACCGCCCGGGCCGCATGCGGCCTGACGCTCCTGGATGCGTGCCTCGTCGAAAAAGGCCCCCAGGGTGTCCTGTACCTGGGCCAGGGCCTCGCGATCGATAGAGTAGTAGATCCAGCGTCGGTCCTGCGGATCGCGCTCGCTTTGCACCAGCCCACTCTCCTCGAGGATGCGCATATGATGCGAGATCAGGTTGTCGGCCAGGCCGAGCTGGGCGGCGATCTCGCAGTTGCACTGCACGCCCTGCATGAGCATGTCCAGGATGGCGATACGCTTTGGGTGCCCCAGTGCCTTGGCGATCCTGGCGATGAGACTCAGATCGATGGTATCGGTCGTATAGTTCAACATAATTGAGAGTATATCTCTATCCAGAACCGGGGTCAAATGGGGATCGAACAGGCGTCCGGAGGCCCCTGGCTGCGCATGAGTGAGGCGGCCCTTGAGCCGCCTCTTTGTTGGCGCGTCTTGGGTGCGTGCCGGGCCTACTGGCTCACCAGCAGGGTGACCGCCTCCTTGGCGTTGGGGTGCTCCTGGATGTGGGTCACGGGGAAATCCATCGTGGGCGGGTGCATGGCCGCGATCTTGGCCACGGTGCCGCCGGTGGCCAGCACGATGCGTTTGGCCCCCAGAATCACCCGCATCCCAAGGGTGACCGCCATGGGCGGGCAGAGGGTATAGAGCGGGCTGCGCTGGGCGCGTACCAGGGTCTCGGGGTTGAGGGGCAGCACCCGCGATTTCGAGTTCTTGAACTCGTCGGGGGTCAGGTGCGCATAGTGGTTCATCAGGTCGGGCGACTCATTGAACGCAATGTGCCCGTGCTCGCCGATGCCGCCAAAGCAGATGTCGACGCCCTCGCCGCCGGTGAGCTCGTCGATCTTGGCGTCGATGGCGTCGGGATCGAACGGGTCGGGGAACCAGCGCTGCGACTCGGGGATGCGCAGCTCCTCGTTCAGGTGATCGAACAGCGACAGATCCATGGCCCGATGAAAGCTCATCGGGTGATCATAGGGGATCGGACGGCCCTCCCAGTCCAGGTACTCGTCCATATTGAACGTCCAGACGTTCTTCCAGCTAATCCCCTCGCGGTTCGACATCTCGGCGGCGATGGGGTACTGGGCCACGGGGCCCACCGGCAGGATCAGCGTCGTGATCTTGTTCTCGGCATTATTGGCCGCGATCTGGTCCACCATGATGCGGGCCATGCGCTCCATCGCCGGCTCGCGCGAATCGAACAGCTCGACGCGCACCGGGCTCCAGTCGTCCA
>SKRJ01000349.1 GCA_007118555.1 Anaerolineae bacterium
CGGAGCCATCGGCCTGCCCGAGCGCCTGCTGCTGGCGGGCGGCCTCACGCCCGACAATGTCGCCACGGCGATCCGCACGGCGCGCCCCTGGGGCGTCGACGTGGCATCGGGCGTCGAGGCGGCGCCGGGCATCAAGGATCCCCGGCGGGTGTCCGAGTTCCTGCAACGGGTACGACAGGAGGATAACGATGATCGTTGATAGACAACGCGTGTCACTCAAGACACTGCCCGACGAGCGCGGCTACTTTGGCGAGTTTGGCGGGCGCTATGTGCCCGAGACGCTCTTTGGCCCCCTGCTCGAGTTGGAGGAGGCCTACGGCGCCCTGCGCGACGACGCCGCCTTTCAGAGTGAGTTGGGCGATCTGCTGCGCGAGTACGTGGGCCGTCCCACGCCCCTGACGCTTGCCAACCGCCTGAGCGACGCCTGTGGCGGCGCCCGCATCTGGCTGAAGCGCGAGGATCTGGCCCACACCGGCGCCCACAAGATCAACAACGCCCTGGGGCAGGCCCTCATCGCCCGCGCCATGGGCAAACGCCGCCTGATCGCCGAGACCGGCGCCGGCCAGCATGGCGTGGCCACCGCCACCGTGGCAGCGCTCCTGGGCATGGAGTGCGCCGTGTACATGGGCAGCGACGACATGGCCCGCCAGGCGCCCAACGTGCTGCGTATGCGCCTGCTGGGGGCCGACGTGCACCCGGTGGACGCCGGTTCCCGCACCCTCAAGGACGCCATCAACGAGGCGCTGCGCGACTGGGCCACCAACGTGCGCCACAGCCACTATTTGCTGGGCTCGGCACTGGGCCCCCACCCCTATCCCATGATCGTCCGCGACCTGCAGAGCGTCATCGGTCGGGAGGCCCGCGCCCAGTGTCTGGCCCAGATGGGGCGCCTGCCCGACGCCCTGATCGCCTGCGTCGGCGGCGGCTCGAACGCCATCGGGCTGTTCCACCCGTTCCTCGACGACGACGTAGAGATGATCGGCGTCGAGGCGGGCGGCGAGGGTATCGACGGCGGCCGCCACGCGGCCCGCTTTGCCGACCCGCAGCGTGGCCGGCTGGGCGTGCTGCACGGCGTGCGCACCTATGTCCTACAGGACGACGAAGGCCAGATCGCCCTCACCCACTCGGTGTCGGCGGGGCTGGACTATGCCTCGGTCGGACCCGAACACGCCCACCTGCGGGCCCTGGAGCGCGCCCACTACACCTATGCCACCGACGACGCCGCGCTGGCGGCCTTTCAGGCCCTCTGCCGCTACGAGGGCATCGTCCCCGCGCTGGAATCCTCCCATGCCCTGGCCGAGGCCATGCGCCTGGCACCGGAGCGCTCCCGCGACGAGGCCCTGCTGGTAAACCTGTCGGGCCGCGGCGACAAGGACCTGGATACCGTGACGAGCCTTGTACAAGGGGGTGCGTTATGAGCCACAACGGACATCGAGGCAGCGCCGCCATCGAGGGCGCCTTTGCCCGGGCCGCCCACGAGGGGCGCGCGGCGCTGATCACCTACCTGACCGCCGGGTACCCGACCCAGGATGCCACCCACGAGATGGTGGCCGCCCTGCTCGAGGGGGGCGCTGACCTGATCGAGCTGGGGGTGCCCTTTTCCGACCCGGTGGCCGACGGACCCACCATCCAGCGGGCCAGCCAGCGCGCGCTGGAGGCGGGCATCACGCCGTCGGGTTGCCTGGACCTGGTGGCGACCCTGCGCGATAGCGGCGTGACCGCACCCATCGTCCTGATGGGCTACTAAAACCCGATCCTGCGCTATGGCCCGGCGGCCTATGCCGCCCGCTGCGCCCAGGTGGGCGTCGACGGCCTGATCATCCCCGACCTTCCGCCAGAAGAGGCCCGGCCCCTGGCCGACGCCTGCGCCCAGCATGATCTGGCGCTGATCTATTTGGTGGCGCCCAACAGCAGCGCCAACCGGCTGGCCCGAATCGCTGCCGAGACCCGCGGCTTTCTCTATGTGGTCTCGCATCTGGGCACCACCGGCGGCGAGCACGCTCTGCAGGACGCCCTGGTCGATCAGCTCGCCCAGATACGGCACCATGCGCACACGCCCCTCGCCGTGGGCTTTGGGGTGGCGGGGCCCGAGGCGGCCCGACAGGTCGCCCAGGTGGCCGACGGCGTCATCGTGGGCAGCGCCATCGTCGAGCGAGCCGCCCAGGGGCCCGAGGCCGTGCGCGACCTGGTGAGCGAGCTGAGGTCTGCGCTGGCGCGCTGACACACTGGAGCGAGGGGCGACGCATACCCATAGGGGGCATCCACCAGGCGCCGTTATGAGAGCGGGGCAATCGGTGGTACAATCGACACCATTATGACTCGACTGTCACCCTTTACCCTGCTCTACCTGCTCGGCCTGTCGATTGGGTCGTTCATCGTCGTGCGCCACGCCCGCAGCCGCGATCGGGCGGCGGTGGTCGAAGACCGTACGACGGTTCTCGATCGCATTCTGACGGCGCTGCCCGCCGTAGGCATGTTCGTAGCGCCCGCGCTGGCCACCTGGTCGCCCTGGCTGGGCTGGGCGGACTATGAGCTGGGCGGTTGGGCCATGGCTCCGGGCATTCTGCTCTATGGCCTGGGCATCTGGCTCCTGTGGCGGGCCCATGTCGACCTGGGGCGCTACTGGTCGGCGGGGCTGCAGATTCGCCAAGGGCAGCATGTGGTCGCCGATGGCATCTTTGCCCACATTCGCCATCCCCTGTACGCCGGCTACCTGATGTGGGGCCTGGCCCAGCCCTGGCTGATCCACAACTGGATCGCCGGGCTCTCGATGCTGGTCACCTTTCTGCCTGTATACCTCTTTCGCGTAGAGCGCGAGGAACGCATGATGGCGCTCCACTTTCGCCAGTACGCAGGCTATGTCCAGCGGACCGATCGCCTCTTTCCGTGCAAATCCATCGCCCGCCTCGTGGCGGGGGATCGCTTTCGGGTGCTCCGGCGGCTGTGGCGGGGATAGACACGCAGCGCGCCGTGGCGTGGGCCGCCGAGGCGCTGGGGCTGTCCGTCGAGGCCCTCACGCTCAAGCCTCTCCCTGGGGCCAGCTCCTCCAGCGTCTATGCCCTCACCGCCAGGGCGGGCTCGGACGCCCACGAGTATGTGCTGCGCCTCTTTACTAACCGCGCCTGGCTGGCCCAAGAGCCCGATCTGGCACGACACGAGGCCGCTGCTCTGCAAGAGATCGCCCGGATCGGCCTCCCTGGGCCCGAACTTGTCGCATGGGACGCGACCGGGGCCGCCTGCGGGGTGCCCGCCGTACTCATGACCCGCGTGCCGGGCCGGGTCGTCTTGCGACCCACCGACCTCGATGCCTGGCTGGAGCAACTGGCGGCCGCTATCCTGCCGGTGCATCGATATGACGCCGAGGGTTTCCCCTGGGAGCGACAGCCCTACAACGATCTGGATGCGCTAGAGCCGCCGTCCTGGTCGCCCCTGCCGCGCCTCTGGCAACGAGCGATCGACTATTTGCGGCATACGCCGCCTCCCACAGCCCACATGGCGTTCATCCACCGCGACTATCATCCCACCAACGTCCTCTGGCAGGGCGACGTCGTCAGCGGCATCGTGGATTGGGTGAATGCCTGTCGCGGGCCGGTGGGGATCGACATCGGACGCTGTCGCTCGAACCTGGCGGTGCTGCACGGCGTCCAGGCGGCGGATCGCTTTCTGCAGGCCTATCAGCGCCTGACGGGCAGCAGATGGCGCTATGAGCCCTACTGGGACCTGGCCGATCTGGCGGATATGCTGCCCGATCCCGATGGCGTGCGCGCGGGCTGGCGCCCCCACGGCGTCACCGACATCTCGGCCCCGCTGGCCCGGCTGCGGGTGGACGCCTACCTGGCCAGCGTCGTGGCAAAGCTTTAGCATCGTAACGAGGCTCGGCACTGACGCCACAAGAGCACAGACGGGCAAGAGCCCCTGCGGGGCCCTGTACCCGTCTGTTACCGTCGCGTCGGCCCTGTACGAGGGCTAGTTGACGTGGATGATCTCGACCGGGCAGCTATCGGCGCCATCGACGGCGCAATCCTCGAGATCCTCGGGAACCTCGCCCTCTGCCATGTCGCCGTCTACCTGATATTCTGCCGTGATCTGGGTGAGCCCGTCGTCACTCTCCTCATAGATCTCGGGGCAGGTCGACCAGCACGCCCCACAGGAAATGCACTCGTCGCGATCGATGGTGATGCTCGCCATGGAAACCGTCTCCTTCTGTCACTCTTGTCTCGGTTAATGAGCCCCTTTGGCTCAGACCGTTTCGATCATACTACAAGTCCCCCATAAGGACAACCCCCAAAATGCTCTGATGCGGCCATGTCGGTAGATTCCGCCCTGGTTCGCATGCACTTGATCAATTGCCCCGAGCACGTTACACTCGACGCCATACAGGAACTGCATTCGAGGGAGGCGCATGATGGCGTATCTGATGGGCATTGACGTTGGCACCACAGGCACCAAGACCCTGTTGATCGACGAGACGGGCGACCTGGTGGCCAGCGCCGTCGCCGAGTACCCGATGTACACACCCCGCCCCCAGTGGGCCGAGCAAGAGCCCGAGGATTGGTGGCAGGCGACCATCGAATCGGTGCGTCAGGTGCTCAAGTCCTCGGGCGTCGCGGCGGACGAGATCAGCGGCATCGGGCTCACCGGCCAGATGCATGGCATGGTGCTGCTGGATGCCGAGGGGCAGGTGCTGCGGCCCTGCATCCTGTGGAACGACCAGCGCACCGCCGCCCAATGCGAGTGGATCATGAACGTCGTGGGTCGCGAACGATTCCTGGACCTCACCCTCAACCCGGCGCTGCCCGGCTTTACCGCGCCCAAGATCATCTGGACCCGCGACAATGAGCCGGATGTGTATGCCAAGGTCGCCCAGGTGCTCTTGCCCAAGGACTATATCCGCTACCGCCTCACGGGGCTGTATGCCTCCGAGGTCTCTGACGCGTCAGGCACGGTGCTCCTGGATGTGACTCGGCGCCGGTGGAGCCAGGAGGTACTGGACGAGCTGGGCATTCCCGCGTCATGGATGCCCGAGTGCGTCGAGTCGATCGAGCAGACGGGCAGCATCTCGCGGGCTGCCGCCGACGCCACCGGCCTGGCGGCGGACACGCCCGTGGTGGGCGGCGGGGGCGACCAGGCCGCCAGCGGCGTGGGCACCGGCGTCGTCGAGCCCGGCCTGGTGTCGGTCACCCTGGGCACGTCGGGCGTCGTTTTTGCCTACACCGACGAGCCCAGCCGCGATCCGCAGGGGCGCCTGCACACATTTTGCCACGCCGTCCCCGACAAGTGGCATGTCATGGGCGTGACCCTCTCGGCCGGTGGCTCTTATCGCTGGTTCCGCGACACCCTGGGCCAGGCTGAGGGCACCGTGGCGCGCCTGACTGGCGTGGACCCTTACGTGATTCTGGACGCCGAGGCCGCGCAGGTGCCCGTGGGCGCCCAGGGCCTGTACTTTGTGCCGTACCTGACGGGCGAGCGCACGCCGTACGCCGATCCCAACGCTCGGGGCAGCTTTGTGGGGCTCACCGTGCGCCATGACAAGCGCCACATGGTGCGCGCCGTACTGGAGGGCGTCTCCTACAGCCTGCGTGACTGCATCGAGCTGTTCCGCGATATCGACGTCCCGATCCAGCAGGTGCGAGCCGTGGGTGGCGGGGCGCGTAGCGCAGCCTGGCGCGCGATGCTGGCCGATGTCTTTGGCACCGAGATGGTGACCATCAACGTCACCGACAGCACCGCCTTTGGCGCAGCGCTGCTGGCCGGCGTCGGCACCGACGTCTATGCCAGCGTGCCCGAGGCCTGCGCCCAGACGATCCGCATCGTCGACCGCACCGAGCCCACGCCCGCGAACGTCAAGCGCTACAACGAGGCCTATCCCATCTACCAGTCGCTCTATCAGGCCCTCAAGCCGGTGAACG
>SKRJ01000148.1 GCA_007118555.1 Anaerolineae bacterium
CTGTGCAAGAAACGCATCACTGGCGGCGTCGCACCACATAGCGCGAGGCGCCCACAATGCCCATGAGCACCCCCGCCACCGACAGAGCAAAAGAGACAAACGAGACAAGAAATGTGGTGGGGATCACGCTCAACATCATGAGCAACGGCAATACGACCCCCAAGACCACAAACAGGAATCCCAAAAGGATGAGAGCCAAAGGAGACGACATCGTTACCTATAGAGCCAGCAGGCGGTCTGATGGCCGGGCCGCGACTCGAACTCGGGCGGCTCCTCTTCTGCACACAAGCCTTCGATGCGATGCGGGCACCGCGGATGAAAGCGACAGCCCGAGGGCGGCCGCACCAGGCTGGGTGGCTCGCCGGGAGGCACCTCGCGCAGGCTGGAGGCGTTTCGCGCGTCGGGATCCACCGAGGCCGCCAGGAGCGCATGGGTGTAGGGGTGCTCTGGATTACGCAGCAGCGAGAGCACCGGCGCCTTTTCCACCAGCTTGCCAGCATACATCACGAAAATGCGCTCGGAAAAGTAACGCACCGTCGAGAGGTCATGGGTGATATAGATCACCGCCAGATCGTGGGACGCTTGCAGCGCTCGCAGGAGCTTGAGAATCTCTACCCGCACCGAAGCGTCCAGCATAGAGACAGGTTCGTCCGCCACGATCAGGCCGGGCTGCAGAATCATCGCACGGGCGATCACGACGCGCTGCTGCTGCCCGCCACTGAGCATGTGCGGGAACTTGCCCAAAAAGTCCTCCACAGGGGTCAGCTTGACCTCAACCATCGCCTTTTCGATGCGTTCACCCCGCTCGCGGGCCGGCACATTGTTGATGGCCAGTGGCTCCTCCAGGATGGCCCGCACGCTCATAAAGGGCGGCAACGCCCCGAACGGATCTTGCTGTACATAGCCGATCTTGGAGCGATATTGCTTGAGCCCGAGGGAGCCCAACTTGCCAACGGCGCTCCCCTCATAGGCGACCTCTCCGTCGGTAGGCTGGTACAACCCCAGGATGGTCTTCATCAACGTGGACTTGCCGCAGCCGCTCTCGCCCACGATGGCGATAGCCTCGCCATGCGCCAGATCAAAAGTCACGCCGTCCACGGCACGGACAGACCCCGCACGGCCAAAGCCAAAGCGCCGCAACTCGAACCAGACGCGCAGATCCCGGATCTGGAGCATGGCTCCGTTGGAGCGCCCTGCATCTTGGGTATCGATCGACTGTTCTTGCACTACTGTCGAGTCAGACATGCTAGGCACCTGCCTCTCTCGCGTGTACCTTCTCAAACTCTTCCGCGTAGAGCCAGCACCTGACCTGGCGTCCTTCTACGTCCATCAGAGGGGGTTCCTGACTACACTGCTCAAAGCGAAAACCACAGCGTTCGGCAAAGCGGCAGCCCTTGGGCGGGTTCAGCAAGCTGGGAGGTTGCCCCACGATAAACTCGGGCTCCTGATCGGCGCGCAACCGGGGCACACTGGCCATCAGCTTTTTCGAGTAGGGATGCAGCGGCTCATCAAAGAAATGCTCCGCGGTATCCACCTCGACGATCTGTCCGGCGTACATCACGGCTACCCGATCGGCCAGCTCGCTGGATGTAGCGATATCATGGGTGATCAGGATAAAGCTGGCATCCATGTCCTTTTTGATGCGCTTGAGCACATTCATGATGTTCGCTTGCGTCAGCACATCCAGGGCCGAAGTCGGCTCGTCCAGCAGGATCAGGTCAGGCGACGTGACCAAAGACATGGCGATAGCCACGCGCTGCCGCATGCCACCGCTCAACTCGAACGCATATCGCTTGACAAAGTCCAGCGGCACGCCTACATGCTCGAACATGCGACGCACCTGGGTCATGGCGTCCTTTTTGTTGACGCCGAAATGGGTGATCATCGGCTCGGCCACCTGATCGCCCACCTTGAGCACGGGGTTGAGCGAGTTCATGGCGGCCTGAGGCACCATCGAGATCTTGATCCAGCGCACGCGTCGACGATAATCGTCATCATCCAGGCGCATGACGTCCATATCGTCCAAAAAGACACTACCGTCATAGCGCTGCACGTTGCGAGGGAGCAACCTCAGAATGGCCTTGGCCAACGACGTCTTGCCGCAGCCAGACTCGCCCAGGATTACCATGGCCTCACCGCGCTCGAGCCCAAAGGTCACCTTGTCCACAGCCTGCACGACGCCGGCTGAGGTGCGGAAATAGAGTACCAGGTCTTGTACACGGAGTAGCGAACGATCTGTCATCGCTACAGTCCTCTCAGTCTAGGATTGAAAATACGGTCCAGGGCAAAGCCCAACGTGGCAAAGCCCAGTCCGGTTAACATCAACATAAAGAACGGTTGCAGCATCCAGTAGTAGTAGCCCTGGAACAGGGCGCCATTGGAGCGGGCATCATCGATCAGCTTGCCCCAGGTGGGCAGCACAGGGTCGCCCAGCCCCAGGATCGCCAGCGATGCCTCCAGGAACACAAACGTCGGAATCGACACGACCAGCCCCGGGATGATCATGGGGATGATGCGCGGGATCATGTACTTGAAAATGATCCTCCCGTTGCTGGCGCCATAGGCCCGAGCCGCCTCGATATAGGGCGACTCGCGAACCTGGATAAAGATCGCTCGATACGTCTTGATGGCGCTGCCAAAGATGCTGAGCAGGATCACGACGCTGAGGATCACCCAGATACTACGCGTATACAACGTTCCGATCATGATCAGGATCGGCAGGAAGGGCAGGATCATGTTCACCTCTGTGACACGTTGGATCACAGAGTCCACCCAACCTCCCATCCACACTCCCGTGGCCGCGATGATCATGGTGGTCAGCGTCGAGCCCAGCGCGGCCAAAAGGCCAAACGCCAGAGCGACCGGCGTGCCCCAGAGCAGGGCGACCGTCAGGTCGCGGCGGCGGTGATCGGTTCCCGCCAAACCATGCACCTGCCCATGCACGACGAGCTTGGCCTCCACATCGGCCTCGGGCTCGAACAGATCCACATCGAGCACCATCTGATAGGTGCCCTTGATCGCCGTGCGGGTCTCGGCCTCGGGATCGCGAAAGAGCCCGATCTCGGCCGAATCCCCGCGTAACCGGCGCTGCAAGCGACTGTCCTGGCCGGGCCGGTAGGTCTCGGCGCTGCGGACCGCCATCTCGCCCATACGGATCTCACGGCCATCGGGCGTGATCCATGTAAGCGACGCATGGGGCCGCCTTTCGGCATAGGAGCCCTCCATAAAGATGACGAGCTCTTGCGGAAAGCCCTCATAGGGATAATCAAAGGTAAAAGTCAACGTCTGCCGATGGCTCGCCTCGGGATCGCCCTGCGCTGTCTTTTCCACGGCGGGGCTTGTACGGCTGTCCAGCACAATGCTGCGCGGCAGGCGGTCGCGTGTCAGCCAATCGGTCCAGACCGGCTTTGCCGTTCTCGGATACTCGCCCCACACCGCCTCACCCCCTCGCCAGAGCCGGATGGCTTCGCTGTAGGGAATGGTGACCATGGTGTAGATGGCGATGCCCAAAAGCAGCGCGATCACCGCCAGGCCAAGCATGGCAGAGGGATAGCGAGATATTTGCTGAAAGATTCTCTTGAGCCTGCTCATGCGCTTCCCCTACCTCCGCCTATCTTGACGCGCGGGTCTACCAGTACGTATACAAAGTCCAACATGAACACGGTAAGAGCGAGCAGGTACGCATACACCACCGTCTCCCCTACAATTACCGGCGTATCATACAGGTTGATGGCAGAAAAGAACAGCCGCCCCAGCCCGGGCCAGTTGAACACCGTCTCAAGGATGATGGCCCCCGTCCACATGCTGATTAACATGAGGGCAAAACTCGTGATGATGGTGGGCAACGTGGGCCGCAGGATATAGTGCCGCTCGATGTCGCGCGCACCCAGTCCCTTGGCCTTGGCCATCTCGACATAGTCTTCACTGGAGTAGATCAAAAAGAACGTTCGCCAGGAATAGGTGCTGGCAAAGATGCCACTAAGCACCATGGCAGATACAGGCAGGATCATATGGCGTGCCAGGTCCAACAGGTACGCCGACGTCTGCGCAGGCGGCGGCGCCGAGACCATGCCTCCATAAGGAAGCACTCCCCACATTGCAGCGAAAAATAGAATGAGAAATAGGCCATAGAACCACGATGGCGCAGAAGATGCGGGGGACAAGGCAATGATCATACGATCCAGGAACGTACCATACCGTCGAGACAAAAAGAGCGCCATGCTCACACTGAAAAAGAACAGGAACAGATTCGCCGTGGCGAACAGGACCAGGGTTGGCGGCAATCTCTCCAGGATGATCTGTCGCACCTCGCGCGAGCCAGAATCACTGGTGAGATGCTCGGCCCTCCCCAGGTCGAGCGTCAAAGCATTCTGCAAGAAACGAAAACTTCGGATGATAAACGGCTGATCCAGGCCAAAGCGCGCCTCGGCAATGGCGATAAACTCTGCCGACAAGGCATCGCGCTCGGCGCGTGAGAGTTGGCGCAGCTCTGGATCCATGGACAGCATCATGGCCACACCCTCACGGATCTGGCCGCGGCGGATGTCGTCCACGGCGCCGCCCATGTTCGCTACAAGAATGGTCAGATAGACGCCAAAGACGACGCTGAGCACCAGCGCCAGGAGGCGTACCGCCGTATATCGAAAAACTCGAACGAACGTGCTTGAGCTTGTCCGGCCCCGTTCTCTCGGGGGCGAGACTGCTTCACTGGTCATGGGAACATCGGCCATAAACGGCTCCCTTTCGAGTCAGAAAAATGCATAGCCCGGGGCAAGGAGGCTTCCTTGCCCCGGGAAAACGGACAGTGTTACGGTAACTGCGATAACGCTATTCGGTCACGAACGATACCGCGTCAAAGCTGGGCAGAGCCACCAGGTTCGACACGACCACAGCCTCGATGCGGTTCGAGCCCGCAGGAAGCTGCTGGGTCATGGCCCCGGTGAGCGTCGCCTGCCACAGCCCGTCTTCAACGAGAGTAGCTTCCTGGACAAACGCCAGGCTGCCGGTCGCATCAAAGACCAGGAACTTGACGTCAGCGATGTCTTCGGCCGCATACGGCTCGTCGTCAAAGGTGACAAAGATGTCAAAGGTGGCTTCCTGGCCACGGGTCACGCGGGCCGGACCATCCAGATCCACCACCGCGATCGCGGCCTCGGCAAAGCGATCCCACTTGTCCGACGGATCCGGGAACAGCGGGTTGCGCTGCAGCAGAACCGTGCGCTCGATGGGGAAGGCTCGCTCGAGGTAGAACGCGCCGGTGCCGATCCAAAAGTGACCAAAGCGCTCGTACCAGACGTCGAGGTTCTCGTACCGCGTGGCGATCTCGTCCTCAGAGACAAACTCGCCAAAGGTGTTGGCATACGGGACCCACCCGTTCGCCGCCGCCTCGGACAGGTTATCTGCAAGGATCGGGATGCTCGGGCCGGTTACGTAACCGAGCCACTCGGTGTCCGCCTCTGAAGCCTTGGCCGACGAGAAGGCAAAGTCGCCGTTCTCCTCACCCATGAGGCCCAGCGCCAGCGTGTGCCAGGCGCCCTGCCCCTGCGCATAGTAGGGGAACCAGGTGGTGATGCTCTGCTCTGCATCGAGCTGGTAGAGGTTCGAGTAGGTCTCGATCACCAGCGGGTTCTCCGAAACGATGCGCATGCCACGGAAGGCAGCCATGAACGAGTTGAACGCAGGCACCACAGAAGCGTCATAGTAGGGGCTGGCTTCCTTGGCCCGGTCAAAGTTCAGGATCATGGCCATCAAAAAGTCGCCGATGGACAGCGGGCTACCATCATGCCACATGACGGTGTCGAACATGTCCTCGGGATAGTATACGGTGCTCAGGCGATTGACCGTGACAGGCTCGGTGTAGACCTCGCCAGCCGTGAGCCA
>SKRJ01000168.1 GCA_007118555.1 Anaerolineae bacterium
CAGCCGTCTGTTGCTGAACGCCAGCAGAACGGCCATCACTCCTATGGTGATGGCGACGCGCAGGATCTCGGGAGGAAGGCTCAAGAGGTCAGGCATGCCCCCTCTTTTCTCTCGCTATACACGGTACGGCACATCTAGATACCCACCAAATAATAGAATAATGCGATAAACCAGAGCAGAACCCAGCCCAGAGAAAACGGGCCCTCCAGGATTCCCAGACCCTGCTCTACAATTTGAAGGCCGCGCTCGACCTGTCTCCTGAGAGCGCGATACAGCCAGTCTGCGTCAAGCATGGGGCCTGAACGACGGATCGCTTGGAGCCAGGGGATGTCCTCCTCAGCCGCGCCCCAAAGCCAGGTGAGGCCTCCCAAAAGGGGCGCCACAAGCGTAAGCAGGGCCATGCCCAGGGCGCCGGGCCATGCGCCCCATAGAACTCGATGGTCCAGGAGAGACAGATCGAGCTGAATGCCCGGCCAGAGGATGTCGGCCAACCTCGGGAACAGGCCCAAAGCGAGCAAGGCGATGGCCAACAGGCCTGCCAGGCCACCCGCCAGCCATGTATGTGCGGAGATGGGCTCACCAGGGGGTGCCGCCTGTTCGGGGGCCTCGCCAGAGAGCAGCAGGCGCCCTTGCGACCATGTGGGAAGCGCGATCACGAAATAGCTCAACAGTACCCATATACTCAGTGGCGAGGCCCCCGCCTGCCAGATGCTGCGTACCAGGAGCCAATGCCCGACAAAGCCGGCCGTCAAGGGGAACCCGCCCAGCGATGCCCACGCCACGAGACGCGGTATCTGGCCCAGACGCATAGCGGCAATGTCCATCGTCCGGTACATGCGCAGCACCAACAGGCTGGCGATCAGATGCATCGTGATCAGCAGGCTCGCCACATAGCCGATATCGGGCTCGAAAAAAGGGGCCAGAAGCGCGACAATGATCCAGTGGATCACGACATACGGCAGGCCTCGCTCTGGCGTGCGATGTAGCGCTGCCACGAGGCTGAGCCCCGCCAAGAGTATCACCCAGATGGCGCCTCCCCCCAGCAAAGCCTCGGTAATCTCGAGGGAGTAGCCCATCCGCAGCCACAGGTAAAAGCCCGTAACCAGCGACATCAGATGGATGTCCCAGTTGCGCCGCAGCCCGCTGGCCAACGGCCACGCGATGAGCCGCAGGGCGACGGCCGCCGACAGCGCGTTCAGGGCCAGGCCGGGCCAGATCTCGATGAGGAACATGACGCCCTCTTGCCCTGCCAGCACGGCCAGTGCGCCAATGATCAGCAAATGCGTAGAAAGCAGACTGGTCCATATCACCCACGGGTTCGAGCGCTCTGGTTGGTCGGCCTGCGCGACAGCACGCAGGAGCAACAGCACCAGCAACTGCACACCCCAGGCTGCAAGCAGAGTCATGAGGTTGGCTGCTGTGAGAACTGCAACCGAAGAGGACAGCAGCACCAGACGCAGGCTGGCATGGCGGACAGGCAGAGGCGCGAGAATGCGCGGGATCTGGCCGATGAGCAGCGCGCTGAACAAGAGCAGAGCCGCCCAGGACGTGAGGGGCATCCAGAGGAGCGTCAGTATTGGCTCAAGATAGGGGGTATAGGGGCGCGCCGCCTCCAGGGGCCCCATCCCTTGGCCCGCGATCAGAATCGCCAGAGCGGTCACGGCAATCGTCGATACATAGAGCCACCGCTGCACAGGCCAGCGGGGATGTGTCAATATGCGTAGGGAACAGATCGCTGCGCCGACAAGAGGAATAATGATCGACGGTAGCGGGCTTGGCATCACGTTGTCCATGGCTCCCGCAGGTGATAGCGGCGTGGAACGCCCAGCGTGGTCACGAACCCGCCGGATTGTAGCATGAATGCCCGAGACCGCCAACGATGCAGAGGATGAGGCAGGAGTTGGAAGGAGTGCTTGCAGTCTGGCCAGGGATGGGCCACACAAAGCATGGGGTTACGCAGGCGATCGACACGATGTCGCTGGCGGCAGATGAGGCGTTTCCCCGATCTATCCCTGCATGATGAGTTGGATATCGGGCTGCTCAATGAGATAGAGGACGGCCGCAGAGAGGAACATCGACACGAATGCCGTCGTCAATAGCATGAAATTGACCTCGGCATCGGCGCCGCTGGGCACCACATTGCTGACAAGGGTCAGCAGACGCACGATGATGTTGAGGCCCTGGACAAAGACCGTGGCCGTGCGGGCCCAGCCCTTGAGGCGGATCAGGTTAAAGCCCAACAAAGCAAAGAGCACGATGCCTGCTATCCATATAA
Organism: Anaerolineae bacterium; assembly: GCA_007118555.1. GTDB lineage: Bacteria > Chloroflexota > Anaerolineae > UBA1429 > UBA1429 > UBA1429. Next base: position 2,276 of record SKRJ01000168.1, read on the forward strand.
GCATGTCGATACTGGCATAGATCTCGGGCGGCAGCACCAGGATAGCGAGTATTTGGGTCAGGGCAATCACCAGCAGGCTGGTCGGCAGGCGTCGTTTGTCCATCTATGGTTCCTCCAAAGGCTTGCCGGAGATTATAGGGAAGCGGGGCTCGGTGTCAAAGCGCCCCATCGCGCTTTTGGCGTGCATAAGCCATTCAGCGCGCCTGGATGCGTCGCAGGCGGGCGGCAAGCACCCGCTCTCGCATAAGGGTCTCGATGTCGCCTTGTTCCTCAAGGAGTTGGGCGATCTCCTGATCGGAGACGAACACCAGAGACACGCCCCCCCGGGTGCCCGAGAGAGAGCGCGCGGCCTTGGTGGCGATCGTGGTCAGCACAAACACCAGGCTCAGATTGAGCTCCCCGGCGCCGGCGATCAGCGCGTCGATCAGCAAGGCCGCATCCTTGCCAGCAGGTTGCCCGCGCGCCAGGATCCCCGGCTGAAAGCTGTTCCAGTAGCTGCCGCCGGGGGCCTGATCGTCAATGGCAAGGACGAGTCGATCGCTCTGCCCGTCGTCCGGCAGATCGGTATAGGGCGACAGGGCCGGCACCGCCGAAAAGAGCGCCGTGAGCAGGGCCAGGAAGGACGCATCCGAGCAATAGCGGCCCCGGGCGTCCAGCGCCTGGGCGCGCAGCCGCGCGAGATGCTCGTACAGGGCTGCGCGCGACGCGTCGTCCGCATCCCCGTCGGATCGCTGCGGCTCCTGGCCGGCGAAATAGTCCTCCAGTGCGCGGGCATAGAGGCGGTTGCGCACCGCGGCGGGCTGCGTGGGCCGGATGGCGCCGATCATCTCCAGAGAGGCCAGGATCGGGTTGTTGCGGCTAAAGGGGACCTGCTGCTTTTCGATGGCGATATCGTGCAAAAGGCGGCGGGTGCCGGGCATCTTTTCCAGCTCGCCCAGCAGGTGCCGGATGTTGTCATCCTCCACGAGGAGCTGCGAGGCGGCCCAGCGCACCCTGGCCACGGTCACTTTTGCGACCTCGGCATCCTCCATGAGGGCGCAGAGACGCATCGTGAGATAGGGGTGGCCCGCGGTGAGGGCATAGATGGCGGCAGAGGCGTCCCGGGCCACCGGCACGTTCAGCAGGCCAAAGCGGCTGACGATCTGGGTCACCTGCTCGGCCTCGAAATCGTCCAGGTGGAGCTTTTCGCAGATGTTCAGCGGCGAGTTGGTGCCAAAGGTCAGGCCGTAGAGGTCGACGGCGCCGCTAAAGACGAACAGGTACTTGGCCAGGGCGCTGGTCATGCCACGGCCCTGGGTAAACACGGTGCGGATGGTGTTAAAGAACAGGTCCGACACCTCGGGGGAGAGGGCGCCCACCTCGTCGATCAGCAGCACGATGCGCGGCATGGGGACGGCCCGGGCCAGGGCATAGAGGAACTCTAAAAACTCGACCGAGCTCTCCACCGGCGCCGACTCGGGCAGGGGGGCGGCGTCCCCCAAGAGCGTCCGGAGCTCGCTCAGTAGCCGAAAGGCGACAAAGCGAAAGCAGGCGTGCACATCCTGGCCTCGCAGCACCGAGAGATCGATGAACACGCAGGCATAGACATCCTCCAGCAGGTCCATGAGCTGGAGCAGCAGCGTGGTCTTGCCCGTCTGTCGGGCGCTCAGCAGGGCGAGGTACTGGGTCACCGTGGGCTGCTGGGCCAGGCGCAGGGCGCGACGCAGGGCGGGCCGCTCCATCAGGACATCCTGATCGTCGGGCAGGCGCAAGGGGCCTCGCGTCTTGAACAGCCCGGCGCGAGCGCTCTCGGCGTGCTCCCTTGGCGGGGCCTTGGCCCGCTCGCGGCGGCGTTGCGGGGCGGGCGCAGCGCGACGTCGTGTCCAGATTTGGCCGCTGTGCGAGCGCAGGAACAGCACCGGCGCCGCCCAACAGGCCGTGCGGGGCATGGCCGTGTCCATGGCGATGCGTCCCTCGGCCACGCACTCGTCCACCGTGCGCCCGGCGGCCAGGGTGCGGTAGAACGCCTTGGAGAAGCCGATGGCGGCGCGATCCTCGATGGGCCACTGCATGGCCACCACCGCCGGTATCTCGCAGCGCACCAGGGTGGGCGCCAGCCCGGCCCAGATGCCCCGGGCGGTCTCGCAGGCGTTCAGCACGACCAGGTGCGTGCCATAGCGGCGCAGCAGGCGCGCCATCTCGGTGGCGTCCACATAGGCCGAACGATGGCGCTCGTCCTCCAACACGAGATAACCCTGCTGCTCGGTGACGTCATACTCGGCGTGGCCTACAAAGTGTACCACATCGGGTTGGTGCTCTAACAGGGCCACATGCAGCGACTCGCGGGTCGCGTGGTGGCACACATGCAACTCCACCAGGCCATCCTGGGCCAGGGGGGCCACGGCCTCCTCGAGGAGCGCGATCTCGTTGCGCCAGTCGAGGGGCGCCTCGTCCACCGGTGAGGCGGCCACGGCCAGCAGCCGCAGCGACTCTGACTGACGCAGCGACGGCGGCGCCGTATGCAGACGGATATAGCGCACGACCGAGACTCGATCGTCGAACACGAGGAAATCGTCCGAGCGGGCGTCATACACCAGTTCCCAGGGCAGGCGCGACAGGTCGAACGACTCGACGTGCAGGCGCAGGCGCAGGCCACAGCGGCGCTCGCGGGCGATCTGGTACGACTCGTACCAGGCCAGCAGCACATCCTGGCGAAAGATGGCGTCCGCCAGCTGCCGCCCCAGATGGCGCGCCCGCGCCGGGGTCCGGGCGAGCTCGCGCAGCGCCTCGCTGACATCGAGATCGAGGGCAAAGGGGTAGCGGCGCCCCTCGCCCGAAGGCGAGTGCAACACCTCGACCACGCCGGTCTGGGTGTGGGGGTTCCATTCGCCGATGCGCAGATCCAAGCTCAAATAGTCCATGCGTGGGCATTGGCTCCATCGGTGGGCGGCCAGCATTGGAGGCCATTATAGGGGCGGGGCCGAGGGCGCGTCAAACGGTTGGCAACTTGACGCTTTTCGGCCCCAGGGCTAGGATGACGCACATTCGTCACGTTACATCGTGGAGGAGCGCCCATGCCCCCCATACAGCGTCTGATCGCCGACGACGAGGCCTGCCGCGGCTGCGAGGCCTGCACCTTGGCCTGCGCCGTGGCCCACGAGGGAGCCGCCCAGCCCGGGCTGGCACGACTGATCGTGACCAAGGACATGGCCCGCTACGAGTTTCACATCGACTATTGCCGGCACTGTGAGGATCCCGCCTGCCTGGCAGCCTGCCCCACCGATGCCATGCGCCTGGACGAGCGGGGCGTCGTCATGCTCGATGACGAGCTTTGCGTCCGCTGCGGCGCCTGCGCCGAGGCCTGCCCCTACAACGCCGTCTACTACCTGGCCGAGCAGGATCGCTATATCAAGTGCGATCTGTGTGCGGGACGCGCCGAGGGACCGCTCTGCGTGGCGATTTGCCCTGTCGGAGCCATGCTGCTGACGGCCGAGGAGGTGACGACATGACCCACGGTTGGACGGGGCGCCTGCTGGAGATCGACCTCTCGACGACAACGATCA
>SKRJ01000050.1 GCA_007118555.1 Anaerolineae bacterium
CGCCGCGCAGCTTGTTTTCATCCGAGAGCAGGTCCCTGAGATAGTTGATGTGCTGCATCAGCTCGCGGTACTCTTCCTGGATGCGTCGGCGCTCCAGGGCCGCCAGGCGGCGCAACTGCATATCCAGGATGGCTTGGGCCTGCTCCTCGGAAAAGTTGAACTTTTTGCGGAGGTTGTTCCTAGCCGTATCGGCTGTGCGAGAGCGCCGAATCGTGTCGATCACCTCATCCAGATGATCCAGCGCGATCAGCAGGCCCTCCAGGATGTGGGCGCGCTTGAGGGCCCTGTCCAACTCAAAGCGGGTGCGGCGCTCGATTACCTGATAGCGGTGGTCGATATGGTGGAGCAGGGCGCGCTTGAGCGACAGGGTGCGCGGCTCGCCATCGACCAGGGCCAGCATGTTGACGCCAAAGGTGTTCTGAAGCTGCGAGTACTTGAGCAGGGTGGCCAGCACCGGCTCCCAGCTCACCCCCCGGCGCAGCTCGATCACAATGCGGATGCCGGCGCGGTCCGACTCGTCGCGCAGGTCGGCGATGCCGTCGACGCGGCCCTCGCGCACCAGCGTCGCGATGCGTCCCACCAGCGTGGACTTGTTGACCTGGTAGGGCAGCTCACTCACGATGAGGGCCTGGCGGCCGCCGCCCAGCTCTTCGAGATGAATCTGCGACCGCATGACCACGCGCCCACGGCCTGTGGCATAGGCCTGGCGGATCCCCTCGCTGCCCAGAATGCTGCCGCCGGTGGGGAAATCGGGGCCTTGGACAAAGCGCATCAGATCATCGAGGGTGACGTCCTCGGCCTGGGCGTAATTGTCGATCAGGTACACGATGGCATCCACAATCTCGCCGATGTTGTGGGGCGGGATGTTGGTCGCCATGCCCACGGCAATGCCCCCCACGCCGTTGACCAGCAGATTGGGGAGCTTGGCGGGCAGCACTGTCGGTTCCTGGAGCGAGTTGTCAAAGTTGTCGCCGAAATCCACGGCGTCCTTGTCGAGGTCTTGCAGCATCTCGCCGCCGATGGCGCTGAGGCGCGCCTCGGTGTAGCGGAGGGCCGCGGCGCCGTCGCCGTCGATGGAGCCAAAGTTGCCCTGGCCATCGATGAGGGGATAGCGCATGGAGAATTCCTGGGCCATGCGCACCATGGCATCGTATACGGCGCTGTCGCCGTGGGGATGGTACTTGCCCAGCACCTCGCCCACGATGCGGGCGCTCTTGCGGGTGGGGCGGTCGTGGCGCAGGCCCATATCGTGCATGGCATACAGAATGCGGCGCTGCACGGGCTTGAGCCCGTCACGCACATCGGGCAGCGCCCGCGACGTGATCACGCTCATGGCATAGCTCAGGTATGCCGAGCGCATCTTTTCCTCGATATCGATACGTTGTACCGTTCCCAGGTCCATAGTTACCTTTCCAGAGACAGGGCAAAAGCAGCAGGATACGCGTGGGGCACGAGGGACGCTTGCGGCTATCGCCCTCGCAGGCCGGGAAAGATCCGCACCTGCCTGAGGGCTGACAGGAGCTCGTCGCCCTGCAGGCGCCCTTGCTCTGTCATCACGCTGGTGATCTGATCCAGCGGGGTGACATCAAAGTAGACGTTGCTAACGGACAAACGGTCGTTGGACTCGGGCATGATCTCTTCTCGGGGGCCCGAGTCCAGATCCCGTCCACTGTAATACTCGGCGGGCATAAACTTGTCCGAGGTGCAGAGTACATATACGGGGATCTCGAGCTCGCGGGCGGCCCGTGTGAGAGCTGCGGTGCCCAGCTTGGAGACCATGCCCTGGCTCGAAATGCTATCGGCGCCGATGGCCAGAGCCCGAATCTGTGGCAACCAGCCAAAGAGCGCCATATCGACCCCCAGAGTGACCCGCATCCCTGCCCACGACAGTTCACTGGCCAGGGTTTGCCCCTCATAGTTGGGGCGTCCCTCGCTACAGTAAATAGCGCGGGCTCGGCCTTGCTCGGCCATGAGCGTGAGCGTGCGCGCCACCGTGGTGCTGCGCGAAAACGTCATGATCGTCGGATAGGCAGCAAGAACCTTGGCAGCGGACTCGGCCAGCTCCTCCAGTGTAACGGCCAGATTGGCGCGATAGTCCTGCAGGTAGGTCAACGCTCGCTGGCGCATCTCTTGTGCAGAGGCGCCCTCGGTGGCCCACAACATGCCATTGACCAGCCGGAACAGATGCGCCGAGGAGTGTCTGGCGCCGATGAGCTCGCGGCTCAGGCGCAAGAGCCATTGGCGATAGCTGGCGGCATCGCTCGGCACCGAATCGCCGATGGCGTCGATCAGCAATGTTATCGCCCTACTGACGATTTCGTCATAGCTGGCGCGACGATCGGCGATCATCTTGTCGATCTCTTGTCGCCAACGCTTGCTAAGCATGCGCACCTCTCAACCTGCGCGGATCTCGCGCATCAGAAACGTGGGGGCCATCCGGGTGTGTCCATATCTGCCTGATTATACTCTTGGCAGGTCGGCGCCGCAACCGGAACGGAACGAGCTGCCCGTGGGTACGCGGCCCCTGTTCGCATTATCTGCCTGCTGTGCCTTGTGTTATACTGCGACGCAGGAGGAGAACCCCATGCCAGAGTCGCGCTCGCTTTGCGTGCTGCCTGGGCGCCCTGCGCCCCTGGGCGCCACCGTCCAAGAGGGTGGCGTCAACTTTTCGCTCTTTGCCGACCGCGCTACGGCGGTCGAGTTCCTGCTCTTTGATCGCTATGATCAGGCAACGCCCTCTCATGTGGTGCGTTTGGACCCCATCGTTCACAGAACGCACTATTACTGGCATCATTTCGTGCCCGGCCTCCGGGATGGCCAGATCTATGGCTATCGCGTGTATGGCCCCTACGAGCCGCGACAGGGGCATCGCTACAACCCATCCAAGGTGCTTTTGGAGCCCTACACGCGAGCGGTGGCCTATGGCGACAATCTGTGCCGCGCCGATGCCTATGGCGATATTGACAACGCCTGCACCTCCTTCAAGTCGGTGGTCGTCGATCTCGCAGGCTATGATTGGGGCGACGACCGCCCTCTGCAGCGGCCTATGCGCGACACCGTGATCTATGAGACCCACGTGCGCGGGCTGACGATCCATCCCTCGGCGCAGGTGCAGCATCCGGGCACCTATCGGGGCCTCATCGACAAGATCCCCTACCTCCAGTCCCTCGGCATCACGGCGGTCGAGTTCCTGCCGGTGCAACAGTTCGACCCGCAGGAAGTAGAGCGTAGCAATCCGATCACAGGCGAGCCCCTATGCAACTACTGGGGGTATGCGCAGGTGGCGTTCTTTGCGCCCCATCAGGGCTATGCCACCGAGCCGGGCGGGCGCTCCGTGGTGGACGAGTTTCGCGACATGGTCAAGGCGCTGCATGCCGCCGGCATCGAGGTCATTCTCGATGTGGTGTTCAACCACACGGCCGAGGGGGGCGCGTACGGCCCCACGATTTCGTTCCGGGGGCTGGCGAACGCGGCCTATTATGTTCTGGGGCAGGACAGGCGTCGCTATCTGGACTATACCGGGTGCGGGCACACCATCCGCGCGACCCATTCTGTCGTGCGCCGGCTGATCCGGCATTGCCTGCGGCACTGGGTGACAGAGTATCATATCGACGGCTTTCGGTTCGATCTGGCCTCGGCGCTCTCGCGGGATGACCGGGGGCGCCCCATGCGTGACTCGCCCCTCCTGTGGGAGATCGAGTCGGATCCGGTGCTGGCCGGCACCAAGTTGATCGCCGAGGCCTGGGATGCGGCGGGCCTGTATCAGCTCGGCGGCTTTACCGGCAACCGCTGGGCCGAGTGGAATGGGCGCTTTCGCGACGATGTGCGGCGTTTCGTGCGGGGGGATCATGGTTCGGTGCGCGATCTGGCCTGGCGCATGACGGGCAGCTTTGATCTCTTTCGCAAAAAGGACAGCTATCGATCGACACAGAGCATCAACTATGTGACGGCACACGATGGCTTTACCCTGGCCGATCTGGTCTCGTACAATCAAAAGCACAACTGGGCCAATGGTGAGGAGAACCGGGACGGCGAGGACCACAATCATTCGTGGAACTGCGGCGTCGAGGGGCCCACCGAGGATCCCGAAATCCTGGCGCTGCGGGCTCGACAGATGCGCAACCTGCTGACCCTGCTGATGACCGCGCGGGGGACGCCCATGTTGCTGGGCGGCGACGAGTTTGCCCGCACCCAACAGGGCAACAATAACGCCTACTGTCAGGACAACGAGATCAGTTGGTATGATTGGTCGTTCGCCGAGGCCCACGGCGATCTGTTGCGCTTTGTGCAGCAGCTCACGGCCCTGCGCCGGCGCCATCCCACGCTCACCGTCGATCACCGCATGAATGGCAAGCCCTACGACCTCTTGCTCCACGAGGATGTCACTTTTCATGGTGTGCGCCTGGGCCACCCCGACTGGGGCTATTACTCGCATTCGCTCGCCATACATCTGCATGGGCAGGAGGGCGATGCGGGCTTTTATATCATCGCCAACGCTTTCTACGAGCCGCTCGAGTTCGAGTTGCCCAAGGGGATCACCTGGCACCGCATAGTGGATACGTCGCTGCCATCGCCCGAGGACATTGTCGAGGATGAGGAACAGGCGACGGCGATTACCGGGACGACCTACTGGGTGGCCGCCCACACGGTCGTGCTCCTAAAAGAGGCTTGCCCGAAGGGTGCCCAAGAGTAGCCCCCCCAGCCATGCGTGATGCGTGGATTGGCTTGGCCGCGAGGCCGGCGCTACAATGGCATTGTGGTGTACTGCAGAGGAGCGTGTTGCATGACGGTCTGTCAACCTGGCGAACCCCGCGATGCCCGCGGCCCCATTCGCCTCACCCAACTCGCCAAGGCGGCCGGTTGAGGGGGCAAACGGGCCGCCGTGGCCCTGGCGCGCGTGACGCGCCAAATGGGTGATATATTCGACGAGGCCGAGTGGCCCGATCTGCTGGTAGGGCTGACGCTGGCCGACGATGCCGCTGCCTGGCGCCTGGACGATGGCCGGGCCCTGGTCGTGACGGTGGACTTTTTCACGCCGGTGGTGGATGACCCCTACGACTATGGCGCCATCGCCGCGGCCAACGCCCTCAGCGACATCTATGCCATGGGCGGGCAGCCTTTTTTGGCGCTGAACCTGGCTGCCATGCCGCCCGAACTGCCCGAGGAGATCCTGCGAGACATTCTCCGGGGTGGCGCCGAAAAGGTGCGCGAGGCCGGGGCCATTGTCGCAGGCGGACACACCATCGACGATGAAGAGCCCAAGTTTGGCTATGCTGTGCTGGGCATGGGGCACCCCGAGCGCCTCGGCGTCAAATCCGGCGCGCAGCCGGGCGATCAGCTCCTCCTGACCAAGCCCCTGGGCGTGGGGATAATCACCACCGCCTCTAAGGCGGATCAGGCCGAGCCCGAGCATATGGCCACAGCCACCGAGTGGATGAAGCGCCTCAACCGGGCTGCAGCCCAGGCGTTGTCCGATATCGAGCGGCCCCATGCGGTGACCGATATCACCGGATTTGGGCTACTGGGCCATGCCTGGGAGGTGGCCGAGCGCAGTGGGGTGCGCCTCCGTTTCCACTATGACGCGCTGCCGTTCCATCCCGGCGCCCAGCGCTATGCCGACGAGCTGCTCTTTCCCGCTCTGGCCAACAGCAACCTGGCCGACTATGGCGATCACGTGAGTTTTGGGCCCGGCCTCGAGTTTGAGCAGCAACTGCTCCTCTTTACCCCAGAGACCTCAGGGGGCTTGTTGCTCTCGCTCCCCCCCCAAGAGGCAAGGCACTATATCCAGGCCGCTGCCGCCCTGGGCCAACCAG
>SKRJ01000428.1 GCA_007118555.1 Anaerolineae bacterium
GGCACAGTCTTGCCCTCTCGGCAAGCCCGATAATGGCTGAGAGCCCGGTCCTCTATCGCTTTGACGCGCTGCACGGCGCCCCGGTGGTGCACGCGGTGTCGACGCGGCTCGGCGGCACCAGCCTGCCGCCGATGGCCGGGCTCAACCTGGGGCACACCGTGGGCGATGAACCGCAGGCGGTGGATGACAACCACGCGCTGCTGTTTGCGGCCCTGGGCATCCCGGCGGGGCAAATCGTGACAGCCCATCAGGTGCATGGCAACCGGATCGCGGTGGTGGGGCAGGCCGACGCAGGAACGGTGGTCTCCGAGACCGACGGTCTGATCACGAGCGAGCGCGGCCTCTATCTGATGTTGCGCTTTGCCGACTGCGTGCCTGTGCTGCTGTACGACCCCGTACGGCAGGCGGTAGGGCTGGCCCATGCGGGCTGGCAGGGCACCCTGGCCGGTGTGGCGGCTCGCGCGGCCCAGGCGATGGTGCGGCAACTGGGCTGCCGCATGGTCGATCTGAGGGCCGCCGTCGGCCCCTCCATCGGCCCCTGCTGCTACGAGGTGGGGCCCAAGGTTGTGGAGGCTACCGCAGCGGCCTTTCCGGACGCGCCCTGGCTCCTCACGCGCCGCCAGGCCAACGGCCACGCGCACCTGGATCTGTGGGCGGCCAACGCCACGCAACTGGCGCAGCTCGGCGTCGGCCAGATCGAGACGGCGCGGCTCTGCACCGCCTGTCGCGCCGATCTGTTCTTCTCGCATCGCGCCGAGCGGGGCCGGACAGGGCGTTTCGCCGCGATCCTTGGTCTGCGGCCAGATGATGTATAATAGGCGATCAGGAGTCAGTGCAAGGAGACGAAATGGCCCAGAACCAGGCCTATGACCGGATTCGCGCCAACCTGGATCGCGTCGAGATGCGCATCCTGCGGGCGTGCGCCCGGGCGCAGCGCGATCGCGACGAGGTGACGCTGGTCGCCGTGACCAAGACCCGCACGCTGGGCGAGGTGATCGCCGCCCACGGCTCTTCGCTGCGCCATTTCGGCGAGAATCGGGTAGAGGATCTCGAGGCCAAGCTGCCGCACCTGCGCCAGTCGCTGGGCCAGGATCTGCCCCTGTGGCACATGATCGGTCATATTCAGAGTCGCAAGGCCGCGCGCGTTGTCGCGGCAGCCGATCTGATTCATTCGGTGGACTCGATGCGCCTTGCAAGGCGGCTCGACCGTTTCGCCCAGGAGGCCGAGCGGGTCGTGCCTGTTCTGCTGCAGTGCAATGTGTCGGGCGAAGTCGCCAAGTATGGGTTCGATGCGGCCACGCCCCTGGCGATCGATGCGCTGGAGGCCGAGTTGGCCGATCTCGAGAGCCTTACGCATCTGGATGTGCGCGGGATCATGACCATGGCGCCCATCGTGACCGATCCGGAGGATGCCCGGCCCGTGTTTGTGCGGCTGCGCGAGGTGCGCGACCGATTGCGCGACGCGTTACCGTTCAGCGACTGGCAGGATCTTTCCATGGGCATGACCGATGATTTCGAGGTGGCCATCGAAGAGGGGGCCACCCTGGTGCGCATTGGGCGGGCCATCTTTGGCCCGCGTAACGAGTGATAGGAGGAGCACACGATGGCTGGAGCGCTGGACGGCCTGGGCATCGCCTTTGTTGGTGGTGGCGTCATGGGCGAGGCGATCATACGTGGCCTCATGGGCCGCGAGCTGGTCAATCCGGAGCAGATCACGGTGAGCGAGCCTGTGGCGGCGCGTCGGGCTGCACTCGAGGAGGCCCTGGGGGTACGCACCGTGGCCACGAATCCTGAGGCGGTGGCGGGCGCCGACCTGGTCGTATTCGCGGTCAAGCCGCAGGTACTGGATACGGCGCTGGACGGGCTGCGCGGGTCGGTTTCTTCGGATGCTCTGGCGCTCTCTATTGTCGCAGGGGCGCCCATGTCCCGCTTTGCCGACGCGTTGGGCACCGCCGCCGTGGTGCGTGCCATGCCCAATACCCCGGCCCAGATCGGGCAAGGCGCCTCGCTCTGGACGGCGACACCCGAGACCAGCGAGGCGCAGCGCGCGCAGGCCGCAGAACTGATCGAGGCTCTGGGCGTCGGCGTGTATGCGGAGAACGAAGCGCACGTGGATATGGCCACGGCGCTGAGCGGCTCGGGCCCGGCCTATGTGTTCCTGTTCATCGAGGCCCTCACCGATGCCGGCGTACAGATGGGTCTGACGCGTGACGTGGCTGCGACCCTGGCATCACAGACGGTGCTGGGCTCGGCCTTGTATGCCCGGGAGAGCGGCGAGCACCCGGCCATCTTGCGCAACCGTGTCACCTCGCCGGGCGGGACGACCGCCGCCGCCCTGTACGAACTGGAGAGAGGCGGCTTTCGGGGGCTTTGCGCCGAGGCAGTCATGGCCGCCTATCAGCGAGCGCTAGATCTGGGGGACATAACGTGGCAGTAGTCTGGTTGTTCAACTTTGTGCGCATTCTGGCCGATGTGCTCTATCTGGCCATCTTGGCTCGTGTGATCATCTCGTGGCTGCCCATCAGCCGGGAGAACGCCATCGTCCAGCTCCTGTATGGCGTCACCGAGCCGATTCTGGGGCCCATCCGCCGGGTGCTCCCCGGCATGGGGGGGCTGGACCTCTCGCCAATGATCGGCCTGATCCTGATCTGGGTAGCTCAACAGGTGATTCGGCGGATGATCATCTTTTTTGTGTAGGGCCAGAGGTCTCAGGGCGCAAACACAGGGTACTGCTCGATCATGGTGCTTTGGGTGAGATTGGTGCGCTCGCCGGTCTGCAGGTTCAGCGTATAGATGTCCCAGCCCCGGTCGCGGTTGGAGAAGTAGGCGATGCGCTGCCCCGAGGGGCACATGCTCGGCCCATGGTCGTCGGCATAGGTGTCCTGGGTGAGGTTCCGCGGCTCGCCGCCGTCGAAATCCGCCGCCATGATCTCCATATTGCCATACCGATAGCTCTCCCATAGAAGCTGCCGGCCATCATGCGACCAGGCGGGCGATTGGTCTGTGGCCGGATCGTTGGTGAACTGGCGCAGGTCGCTGCCATCGGGCCGCATCACAAAGATCTCGAGATTGCCCGTGCGGTTCGAGACAAAGGCGATCCACTCGCCATCGGGCGACCAGGCAGGGCCATAGTCCGCCGAGTTGCTGTTGGTCACCCGGCGCTGGTTGGAGCCATCGGCATCCATGGTATAGATCTCCCACCTGCCGTCGCGGAACGAGGAAAAGGCGATGCGTCGGCCATCGGGCGCCCAGGCGGGCGTCCAGTCCTCGCCGGCATTCTGGGTGAGATTCACCGGGTCGGAGCCGTCGGCATTCATCAGATAGATCTCCCGATTGCCGTCACGGTCCGATACAAAGGCGATCCGCCGCCCATCGGGCGACCAGGCGGGCAGGGTGTCATCGGCCTCGGTGTCGGTCAGGCGCACGGGATCGAGCCCGTCGGCCGTCATGACATAGATGTCCCAATACTGCCCCTCCTCCTGCTTGCCCATATAGGCGATGCGCCCCGAGGGCAGCGTGCGTTCGGGCACGGGGATGATCTGCGGCCCCGCCTCGGACTCTTCCACCTGCGGCTGGGGGGTGGGGGGCTGGTCGGTCCAGACGATACGCACCTCGCGGCTGCGCCATACCGATCCGATGGCCAGCACCAGGGCCGCTATGAGCACCCACAGGCCCAGTCCGAGCCAGTCAATGCGCTGGCTCAAGAGCGGCGGGGTCGTGGGGCGGGGGGCACGGCGGTACTCGCGCGAGCGCCGGATGGTCTCGAGGGTGTCCTTGTTGGCGCGCAGCCACATGAGAAACAGGCTACTGCGGAAACGGCACAGGCCGCCGCCCAGGCGCTCGACAATATCGCGGCGCTCCAGTTCGTCCAGGGCCTGCTTGACATGGTCCAGCGGCACATCGACGCGCAGGCGCAGCAGGCGGCGATGGATGTCATCGGCCGTCGCGATGGCGTGGGTGCCCTGGCCCTCGGCAAAGACACACATGGCAATGCGGGCGGGCAAGCTGGAGCGGCTCCATGCCTGGGCAAACTGGGGCGCGGCCTGTTCGATGACCGTCTCGATGACGTTGTCCACCTCTGAGAGGCTGACCCAGCCCTGGCGTGCGCGGAGCTGGAACAGGGTGTGGCCAAAGAGCTGCACCAGGAACGGCTCACCCCCGGTCAGCGTATAGATGCGCCGCATCGACTCCAGGTCATAGGTCATCTGGCCGCGGGTGGACATGAGCAGCAGGTCTTCGGTCTCTTCCAGTCCGAGGCCACCCAGAGTGACCGCGTCAGGGTCCGCATCGGTGGGCTCGCACTCTTCGGGACGCGCCTCGATGACCAGGATCAGAGCCAGCGGCCCGCCCTCGAGTTGCCTCGCCAGCGAACGCATCGCCTCGGCCCAGCCACTCTCGGGGGCGCACAGTCCGGGGGGGAGGCCATCGAGGCACACGACAGGCATCGGGCCGGTGGCGTTCGCGTGCCTGCCAAGATAGGCGCGATATACGGATGGATCCGCGCCCGGACCGAATGCGGGCGGAGCCCAGCCCAGGGCCTCGGCCACGGCCAACCAGACGCGGGCAAGCAAGGGGCGGTCCAGCGCGGGGTCTTCTTCCCATGGGACCTGCACCACCCGATGGTCCTCGCCCAGATAGGCGGGGAGCTGGTTGAGCAAAGAGGTCTTGCCAATACGCCGCTGCCCGTACAGCAGAAACAGGCGCTGCCCCGATGCAATGGCCTGGCCATAGTGGGCCAGAACGCCTGTGCGCCCAAAAAAGAGATCCTTATCACCGAGGGGGCGGTCTATGACATAAGGGTTGATCAAAGAGTAATCCTACGCTTGATATAATATGCGCCCGCAGCCTTCGCAGGTCGCCACGGTCTCGCTGCCCCCTCCGGCGATGGCCGCCTTGCGGGCGGGGACGGCTACGTGGCAAATCTGGCAGACGCCCTCCGCCATGGGTGCCAGGGGACGGCCGCCCTTGCTCCGCCGCAGTTCCTGATACAGGGCCAACTCGCGTCGGGGCAGAGACGCCCTGATCTGGTCGCGCTCGGCCTTGAGCTCCTCCAGGCGGGCGCGCAGGGCCAGATACTCCTCGCGGGCCGACGCCGTTTCCTGCTCCCACTGCTTTTCAAAGGTAGCCAGCTCTTTGGCTCCCTGCTCGACAACGACGGTGAGCTCTTCGACGGTGGCCATCAGGTCCAGGATCTGGTCCTCGAGCTGGCCGATGCGCCGCTTGAGGGACTCGCTGTCACGCCGCAGATTCTCCAGCTCACGCGGGGCGAGCACACTGCCGTCATAGAGACTTGCCTCGACCTGGCGCGAGTGCTCCTGCAGGCCCTCGAGCTCCAACTCCAGATCGCGCTGCTTGCTGCGCAGCGCCGAAAGCTGCTCCTCGCGGGCCTTTTGCTCCGCCCGCATCTCCTGCAGGGTCGTATCGCTGCTCAGGCGTTCGCGCACCTGCTGAAAGCGGCGTGCCTTGACGTCCCACTCGTCATCCACTTGGGCCAAGCGCCGCAGCGCCTGCATGAGCTCCATGGCATCCTCCTATAGGGGCAGCGGCGGTTCGGCGATTTTTCAGAGTCCGAGTATAGCATGGGCACCCGGCATCGGCAAGCATCGATCCGATTCGGCACGCATGTGTGCGCAGGCTGCGCCTGGATGCCACCGCAGCAGCGCAGGCGTCATGCATAGCCACCGCGTCAGACTGACAGGCGTGCTCATCGAGGCGGACTGCATACTGCTCGTGCAACAGCGCGTGAGCGCAAGCAGGCAATGGTCGCTCCCCGGAGGGCATGTGGAACCCGGGGAGTCGTTAGTGGA